>NZ_QPFW01000249.1:0-117921 GCF_008122455.1 Enterobacter sp. C6 | reverse complement strand
GGCGGTGTTTCTCGCCAGCGCGATTATCGTCGGCCTGATCGCCCGCATGAGCGAAGAGGAGCTGACCTCGACGTTTATCAACGGCGCGCGAGATTTGCTGGGCGTCGCGCTGATTATCGGCATCGCGCGCGGTATCGTAGTGATCATGGATAAGGGCATGATTACCCACACCATTTTGCACAGCGCCGAGGGGATGGTTACCGGGTTATCGACGGTGGCGTTCATCAACGTGATGTACTGGCTGGAAGTGGTGCTGTCGTTTCTTGTGCCTTCTTCGTCCGGCCTGGCCGTTCTGACGATGCCGATCATGGCGCCCCTTGCCGATTTCGCTAACGTCAACCGCGACCTGGTGGTCACGGCCTACCAGTCGGCGTCCGGCATCGTTAACCTGGTCACTCCCACCTCAGCCGTCGTGATGGGCGGGCTGGCGATCGCCCGCGTGCCCTACGTACGCTATCTGAAATGGGTGGCGCCGCTGCTGGGGATATTAACGGTAGTGATCATGGTGGCGTTGAGCCTGGGTGCCTTGTTGTGATTTGCCGGATGGCGCTGCGCTTATCCGGCCTACGGATCGGTGCGGTGCCACCGGTTATTTCGGGAACTGATATGGGAACTATGATGGATTACGAAGAGTACTCTCCCAAAGAACAACTACAGCTGACGGTCTGCCAGCGCCTGATAGCAGAAAAGAGCTATCTCTCCCAGGAGGAGATCCGCCGGGATTTGCAGGAGCGTGGTTTTGAGACCATCAGCCAGTCCACCGTTTCACGTCTGCTTAAATTGCTCGGTGTCATAAAAATTCGAAATGCCAAAGGGCTAAAGATTTATTCGCTGAATCCCCAGCTGCGCCCTGCCCCCGACGCCGCGCGTACCGTGTCCGAAATGGTGGTCAGCGTCGAGCATAATAGCGAGTTTATCCTTGTGCATACCGTCGCCGGATATGGCCGCGCGGTGGCGCGTATTCTGGATTATCACCAGCTACCGGAAATTTTAGGCGTGGTGGCTGGCAGCAGTATCGTCTGGGTCGCTCCCCGGGTCGTGAAACGCACCGCTCTGGTGCATAAGCAAATTAATTATTTACTCAGAACGAATTAATATTCATAAAGAACCGTTTGCATTGAGTAAAGCGTGCATTAAATCGCTTGATCCGAAAAGCGAGCTGCGTATAATGCCCGACAATTTGCCGGGAGGAAGCATGGTCAAGCGTGTACGACATAACGTCTTACCGCGTCTGAAATCAGACGCTGGCCTGCCGTTTTTCTTCCCGTTGCTAAACCTATTCCCAGAGCCCCTCATTTGAGGGGCTTTTTTTTGCCCGGCGTCAGGAGATAAACATGAATCCGCTTTATCAAAAACACATCATTTCCATAAACGACCTCAGCCGCGAAGAGCTGGAACTGGTTCTGGAAACCGCGGCAAAACTGAAGGCCAATCCGCAACCGGAGCTGCTGAAGCACAAGGTGATTGCGAGCTGCTTCTTTGAAGCCTCGACCCGCACCCGCCTCTCCTTTGAGACCTCCATGCACCGCCTGGGGGCGAGCGTGGTGGGCTTCTCGGACAGCAGCAACACGTCGCTGGGTAAAAAAGGCGAGACCCTGGCGGATACCATTTCAGTCATCAGCACCTACGTCGACGCGATTGTGATGCGTCATCCGCAGGAGGGCGCGGCACGCCTGGCGACCGAGTTCTCCGGCGGCATTCCGGTACTGAACGCCGGTGACGGTGCCAACCAGCATCCGACGCAGACCCTGCTGGATCTGTTCACCATTCAGGAGACCCAGGGCAAGCTCGAGAACCTGAATATCGCCATGGTCGGCGACCTGAAATATGGCCGCACCGTCCACTCCCTGACGCAGGCGCTGGCGAAATTTAACGGCAACCGCTTCTACTTCATTGCGCCTGACGCGCTGGCGATGCCGCAGTACATTCTCGACATGCTGGATGAGAAAGGCATTCAGTGGAGCCTGCACGCCAGCATCGAAGAGGTGATGAGCCACGTGGATATTCTGTACATGACCCGCGTGCAGAAAGAGCGTCTGGATCCGTCCGAATACGCCAACGTGAAGGCACAGTTCGTGCTGCGCGCCAGCGACCTCGAGGGCGCGCGCGACAACATGAAGGTGCTGCATCCGCTGCCGCGCATCGATGAGATCATCACAGACGTGGATAAAACGCCGCACGCCTGGTACTTCCAGCAGGCCGGAAACGGCATCTTCGCCCGCCAGGCGTTACTGGCACTGGTTCTGAATCGCGAATTGGCACTGTAAGGGGAAACGACCATGACACACGATAACAAACTCCAGGTTGAAGCCATCAAGCGTGGCACCGTGATTGACCACATCCCTGCGCAGGTGGGCTTTAAGCTGCTGACGCTGTTCAAACTGACCGAAACCGACCAGCGCATCACCATCGGCCTGAACCTGCCGTCAGGTGAAATGGGCCGCAAGGACCTGATTAAAATCGAGAATACCTTCCTGACCGACGAGCAGGTTAACCAGCTGTCGCTGTACGCGCCGGACGCCACCGTCAACCGCATCGACGAGTATGAAGTGGTCGGTAAATCCCGCCCGAGCCTGCCGGATCGCATTGAAAGCGTGCTGGTCTGCCCGAACAGCAACTGCATCAGTCATGCTGAGCCGGTTTCCTCCAGCTTTGCAGTGAAAAAACGCGCCGATGACATCGCGCTCAAATGCAAATACTGCGAAAAAGAGTTTTCTCATTATGTGGTGCTGGCCAACTAATTGAGGTTGGTAATGAAATCCCGGCTGTTATAATGGCCGGGAACATTCTTAACGCTGTAATTCTGGAGAAAACATGAGCAAAGTACTCGCGACGGAAAATGCACCAGCCGCTATCGGCCCTTACGTTCAGGGCGTTGATCTGGGCAGCATGATCATCACTTCAGGTCAGATCCCCGTAAACCCAAAAACCGGTGAAGTGCCGACCGACGTGGCAGCACAGGCGCGTCAGTCGCTGGAAAACGTGCAGGCTATCGTTGAATCTGCGGGCCTGAAAGTGGGCGACATCGTCAAAACCACCGTTTTCGTGAAAGATCTGAACGACTTCGCGACCGTTAACGCCACCTACGAAGCCTTCTTCACCGAGCACAACGCCACCTTCCCGGCGCGCTCCTGCGTGGAAGTGGCGCGTCTGCCAAAAGACGTGAAAATTGAAATCGAAGCGATTGCCGTACGTCGCTAATTCGCTTTGTCGATGATAAGGCAGCCTGGGGCTGCCTTTTTTTATGGCCCGCTACTGATTCCGCGTGGCGTGAAGCAGCGTCTCCAGCGGATAGACCGCCGCAATAACCACTTCGTCCTGCACCTTCGCCGCGTTATCCAGCTCGCTCTGAATCGACGCAATCTCTTTGTCATCCAGCGTGCCCTGGCGCGCCACCAGATCCGTCAGCCGCAGGCCAATCGAGGCCAGCTTATCCACCTCCTGGATCACCGGCTTCATCGCCTTCAGCTGATAGCTGTTTTCGCTTAAGGCCAGCGCGTCGCTGGTGTTGCTCTGCCAGCGGTTAAAGACGTGGCGCAGGGCGTCGGCGCTTTCCGTGTCTTCCGCATCGCTCACCAGACGGTCCGCCCATTTGTGCATCTGGCGCACGGTGGCGCTTTCGGCGTTTAGCGCATCGGCGAAGCGGTTGAGGGGCTCGAACTGATGATAGTTTCCGGCCTGGAACTTCAGGTGCTGACGGGTGTAATACTGCGCGGGCTCTACCGCCTGCGCGAGGATCTGCAGCGGCAGGGTGTCGGCATTACCGGCGAGGCGCGTGAACTGCACCTGCTGCTGGGTATGCTGCTGTAGCCCGACCGACACCGTCGACCAGCTGTCCATCGCCTGCAGGCGGGTGTACATGTTGTCGACATCGTTGACGTCCTGCGCCGACCACAGCCGCTCAGCCACCGCAAAGGTGCGCGGCCACAGGCGGATATCCAGCACCGGCGCCACCACGTTTTCCGCCCACAGCGCCGCTTCACCGCCGAGCAGGTTGGCCTGGTTCGCCACGTCCGGCACGACCGGCGGAACGCCTTTCGGCACGTCCTCCAGACGCGTGCCGCTGATCGGGTAGCGCGTATTCCCCACCAGGAAATAGCCGGAAAGCTTGTCGTTATCGACGGTGACGACCGGGCGCGTTTCGCCCATCCACGTATCGACGGTAAACGTCACCTGGCTGTCATCCCGCCATTCAATGTTCTGCACCGCGCGGCGGGATTTCCCGGCAAAATCAATAAACCCGCGCCAGCCCGCATCCCCTTTCACCAGCGTGAAGCTCCCCTCCACCGGCTTACCCTTCAGGCGCGGCATGGAGAAGGCCCAGCTCTGGGCGCTGTCGGTGTCCGCTATGACGTCCACGCCGTTTAAGCCCTGCGGGACAATCTCGTTGCGGTAGTGATAGGCGGTGGACTGGGGCTGGTCGAGATAAAAGCCGGTCGACAGAATGCCCTTGTAGCCGCTCTGCGCCACCTGCCCCAGCGCGTCCTGCCCTTGCCAGGACTGGATCAGAATGCTTTTCGGCAGGTCAGGATGGTAGATCTCATCCCAGCCGACCATCTGGCGGTGATGCTTCTCGAGGATCGTTTCCAGCTTGCGGTTGAAGTAAGCCTGCAGCGCGTGGCTGTCCGCCAGCCTGTTGTCGCGCATAAACTGCTGGATAGCCGGGTTCGCTTTCCACTGGCTGTCGTCCACCTCGTCGCCGCCGATATGCAGATACGGATCGGGGAAGATCGCCGCCAGTTCGCTGACCATCGCGTCGGCAAAGGTATAGGTTGCGTCTTTTGTCGGATCCAGCACCGGCTTCAGCACGCCCCAGTGGCGTTCCATGGCGTACGGTCCCGGCGCGCTCATCAGCTCCGGATAGGCCACGGCAATCGCCGAGGCGTGGCCTGGCATGTCGATCTCCGGCACCACGCGAATGCCGCGCTCGGCGGCGTAACGCACCACCTCGCGCATCTGTTCAGGCGTGTAGAACAGCCCGTCGCTGGCAAGCTGCGTCAGCTTAGGGTAGCGCTTCGAGCTGAAGCGCCATCCCTGATCGTCGGTTAAGTGCCAGTGCAGCACGTTGAGCTTCGCCGCGGCCATGCCGTCGATCTGGCGTTTGATATCCGGCAGCGGGATAAAGTGGCGCGCCGAGTCCAGCAGCAGCCCGCGCCACGGGAAGCGCGGCGAATCTTCAATGGTAACCCACGGCAGCGAGGTGTTTTCCGCTCCGTTCTGCATCAGCTGGAGCAGGGTTTCCATAGCGCGCAAGGCACCAAAGCGGGTGTTGGCGGAGATAGTCACGCCGTTAGCATCCACCGTGAGCTTATAGGTTTCATCGCTGTCCGGCAGCGGCTGCGGCTTCACCTTTTTAGCGATGGCAATGCGGATAGTCGGTTTGTCTGGCTTTTCAGCCTGAGGCTGCAGCGTCCAGCCGGTTTGCAGGGCGATGCGCTGGCGCAGGCGGTTGACGGCGTCACCCAGATCGTCGCCGCTGACGCTGACAGAGATTTTATCGTTAAGCACCAGCGCGCCCTGGGTCGTCGGGCGTTCGACCTTCGCAGGCCAGGGCATTAAAGGGAGATCCCCTGCCGGGGCGGCAAAGGCAGAGGCGCCGAGCATCAGCCCGGCGGTTAAGAGACTGTACCGTAACATGAATGTTCCTTATCTGACGGGCCAAATAAAGGCAAAACATTCTGTTAACATGCGCTCAATTTGTCGTCAAGCGAATGCGCCGACGGAGATCACAGGTTGTTGAATTTGAGAGGAAAGCTATTGCCGGGTGGCGGCTTCGCCTTACCCGGCCTACGTTCGGATCGTAGGCCCGGTAAGCGCAGCGCCACCGGGCTTGCCGTTACTGCCACCCATACCGACGCGCATAGAATCCTTTCACCATCTGCGTCAGCACCATATACCCCGCGAGGATCGCCACCAGCCACGGGAAGTAGCTCAGCGGCAGCGCCTGCAGCTGCAGGTAGCTCGCCAGCGGTGAGAACGGCAGCGCGATGCCGAGCGCCATTACAATCCCCGTCATCACAATCAGCGGCCATGCGGCACGGCTCTGGATGAACGGAATGCGGCGCGTGCGGATCATATGCACAATCAGCGTCTGCGACAGCAGACCGACCACGAACCAGCCGGACTGGAACAGCGTCTGGTGTTCCGGGGTGTTGGCGTGGAACACAAACCACATCAGGCAGAAGGTCAGAATGTCGAAGATGGAGCTGATCGGGCCAAAGAACAGCATAAAGCGCCCAAGATCTGCCGGGTTCCAGTGCTGCGGCTTCTGGATCTGCTCGTCGTCGACGTTATCAAACGGAATCGCCACCTGAGAGACATCGTACATCAGGTTCTGGATCAGCAGGTGCAGCGGCAGCATCGGCAGGAACGGCAGAAACGCGCTCGCCACCAGCACGCTGAAGACGTTACCGAAGTTGGAGCTGGCGGTCATCTTGATGTACTTGAGCATATTGGCAAAGGTACGGCGCCCTTCGATGACGCCCTCCTCCAGCACCATCAGGCTTTTTTCCAGCAGAATGATATCCGCCGCTTCGCGGGCAATATCAACCGCCCCGTCCACGGAGATACCGATATCCGCCGCACGCAGAGCGGGCGCATCGTTGATGCCGTCGCCCATAAAGCCCACCACGTGCCCTTCGCGCTTAAGCAGGGTGACGATGCGCTCTTTGTGCATCGGCGTCAGGCGGGCAAACAGCGTGGTGCGCTGGGCAAGCTTCGCCAGCTCGTCATCAGAGAGATGTTCAATATCGCTCCCCACTACCACATCGCCCGCGTCCAGCCCCACCTCGTGGCACACTTTGGCCGCCACCAGTTCGCTGTCGCCGGTGAGAATTTTGACGGTAATGCCGCTCGCCTTCAGCGCCTTCAGCGCCGGTGCGGTGGTCTCTTTCGGCGGATCGAGGAAGGCGATGTAACCCTCGAGGATCAGATCGGATTCGTCGATACGCTGATAGTCCCCCTCGCGCGCCGGCAGGAACTTGCTCGCCACCGCCACCACGCGCAGCCCCTGACGGTTCAGGTTGTCGGTGACGCGCTTGATGCGGCGCAGCATGGTGTCGTCCAGCGGCACGATGTCGCCGTTATAGCGTACCTGCGTCGACACGTTGAGGATCTCCTGCAGCGCGCCTTTGCAGATCAACTGATGCACATCCGTTTGCTCGCTCACCACCACCGACATCCGGCGGCGCTCGAAGTCGAACGGGATCTCATCCACCTTTTGCCAGCGGCCGGAGAGCGTACGGGCAGACTCTTCATCCACCCCTTCCAGCACCGCGACGTCGAGCAGGTTTTTCAGCCCGGTCTGGTAATGGCTGTTCAGCCACGCGCTGTGCAGCACGCGCTCGCTGGTTTTGCCGGAGATATCGGTGTGGTTCTCCAGCACGATTTTGTCCTGCGTCAGGGTGCCGGTTTTATCGGTGCAGAGGATGTCCATCGCGCCAAAGTTTTGAATGGCGTCGAGGTGTTTGACGATCACCTTCTGTTTCGACAGTTTTACTGCCCCGCGCGCCAGCGTGGAGGTGACAATCATCGGCAGCATTTCCGGCGTTAAGCCGACCGCCACGGAGAGCGCAAACAGCGCAGCTTCCCACCAGTCTCCCTTGGTGTAGCCGTTGATCAGCAGCACGATCGGCGTCATCACCATCATAAAGCGGATCAGCAGCATGCTGACGCGGCCAATGCCTTTCTGGAAGGCGTTCGGCTCGCTCTCCTGCTCGCTGACGCGCCCGGCAAGCTGACCAAACCAGGTGTTGCCCCCGGTGGCGGTGACAATCGCCTGCGCGGTGCCGCTGACCACCGTGGTGCCCATAAAGCACAGGGTGTCGCACTCGAGCGGGTTCATCTGCTGCGGGTCGCGGCTGCGCGCCACCTTTTCAACGGGCAGGGATTCCCCGGTCAGGGAGGCCTGCGCGACGAAGAGATCGCGCGCCTGGATGATGCGTAAATCCGCCGGGATCATGTCCCCCGCGGCCAGCTTCACCAGATCCCCCGGCACCAGCTGGTCGATAGGCAATTCCACCCAGGCGTTTTCGCCGAGATCGTTGATCACGCGCGAGACGGTCGCGGTGTTGCTGACCATCGCCTTCAGGGCGTCCGCCGCTTTGGTGGAGCGGGCCTCCTGAATGAAGTTCAGCAGCGTGGAGATGCCCACCATCAGGGCAATCACCCCTGCGGCAAACAGATCTTCCGTCGCATAGGAGATGAGGCCAAGCACGGTCAGCAGCAGGTTGAACGGGTTGCGGTAGCAGAGCCACAGATGCACCCACCACGGAGACGGCTTTTGTGCCGGAATGAGGTTATCGCCGTGCACGGCGCGGATTTTTTCCACTTCTGCCGCGTTCAGCCCTTCCGGGTGCCCGCCAAAGGCGCGCCAGACTTCATTTTCATCCATCGCCGCCACGTTCAGGCAGCGTTCGGTCAGGGACGCGGGGATCGCCGCCCCCGCCATGTTTTTGGCGTTTGGCAGTGGGTCGCGCTGAACCAGACGGTGTGGCAGGTGGCGGCTCAGCAGGGCCTGCAGCTGCCGGGTGATATTTTTAAACATAGTCATTCCTCCGCATCCGCGAATGCGGACGCAGCATTTCCTTCAGGCGTGGCAAGGCCGTACCTGAGAGGCACTCAATTTTTCAAGCAGGAACGTTTGGGACGTTGCTGCCTCACATCACCGGTGAGTCAGCAACAGGCTGGCTTACCGGAAAGAACGCATTCTCCCGTTCAGGAGAGGTGTGGGATCGGGATCCATGAAGCCTCCGGTAAGTAAAAAGTAGGGTGTCGCCGCGCAGTATAAGGATTTAAGCGTACCCTTTGTGACGATTCGGGCGGTATTATACCCCCCTGCAAATAAACCGAACGTAAACCAGACTTTGCCCATAGCGAAATCGCGCTATAGCATTAGGCTCAATTGACCATTTTGTCGTTGTTACAGGGAATACAGCATGCAGAACCGCCTTACGATTAAAGACATCGCGCGTTTAAGCGGCGTGGGGAAATCAACCGTCTCACGCGTGCTGAACAACGAAAGCGGCGTCAGCGAACGCACCCGCGAGCGCGTTGAGGCGGTCATGAATCAGCACGGCTTTTCCCCTTCCCGCTCCGCGCGCGCCATGCGCGGGCAGAGTGACAAAGTGGTCGCCATCATTGTTTCGCGTCTGGATTCTCTGTCTGAAAACCTCGCCGTGCAGACCATGCTGCCCGCCTTCTATGAGCAGGGATATGACCCGATCATGATGGAGAGCCAGTTCTCGCCACAGCTGGTGGAAGAGCATCTGGGCATGCTCCAGCGGCGCAACATTGACGGCGTGGTGCTGTTCGGCTTTACCGGCATCAAAGACGAGATGCTAAAACCCTGGCAGCCGTCGCTGGTGCTGCTGGCGCGCGATGCCCACGGTTTTGCATCCGTCTGCTATGACGACGAGGGCGCGATTATCACCCTGATGCAGCGCCTGTTTGACGAAGGCCATCGTCATATCAGCTTCCTCGGCGTGCCGCACGCGGACGTCACCACAGGCAAGCGTCGCCATGAGGCCTATCTGGCCTTTTGCAAAAAGCACAACCTCTCCGCCGTGGCCTCTCTGCCGGGGCTGGGCATGAAGCAGGGCTACGAGCAGGTCGCCAGCGTTCTGACGCCGCAGACCACCGCGCTGGTGTGCGCCACGGATACCCTGGCGCTGGGTGCCAGCAAATATCTGCAGGAGCAGCGCATCGATAACCTGCAGGTGGCGAGCGTCGGCAGCACGCCGCTGATGAAGTTCCTGCACCCGGAGATCATCACCGTCGATCCGGGCTACGCCGAGTCCGGCAGACAGGCCGCCACGCAGCTGATCGAGCAGATCAACGGGCGCGCTGAGCCGCGTCAGATCGTCATTCCCGCTCACCTTTCGTAACCCTCCTAAAACAGATTATTGTGATCTTCGCCTGATTTCGGGAACGTTCCCATTTTCGCCGTCACGCTGAAGGAGTAGGCTTGCGCTCAGGTCATTACACCCCCTCACCATCTGTCATGAGGTTTCATGATGAGTAAAGTCAAACAAGCAGATATCGATCGGCTGATCGTCCTGGTCGGCGGCCGCGAAAACATCGCTACCGTCAGCCATTGCATTACCCGCCTGCGCTTCGTGCTGAACGATCCGGCCAAAGCCAACCCGAAGGCCATTGAAGAACTCTCCATGGTTAAAGGCTGCTTCACTAACGCCGGTCAGTTCCAGGTCGTGATTGGTACCGAAGTGGGCGATTACTATCAGGCTCTGCTGGCAACGACCGGGCACTCCTCCGCCGATAAAGAGCAGGCGAAGAAGGCCGCGCGCCAGAACATGAAGTGGCACGAGCAGCTGATTTCCCACTTCGCGGAGATCTTCTTCCCGCTGCTGCCGGCGCTGATCAGCGGAGGCTTGATCTTAGGCTTCCGTAACGTCATCGGCGACGTGCCGATGAGCGACGGCAAAACCCTGGCGCAGATGTATCCGGCGCTGAAAACCGTGTACGACTTCCTGTGGCTGATTGGCGAGGCGATCTTCTTCTATCTGCCGGTCGGGATCTGCTGGTCCGCCGTGCGCAAGATGGGCGGTACGCCGATCCTCGGTATCGTACTGGGCGTCACGCTGGTCTCTCCGCAGTTAATGAACGCTTACTTACTTGGTCAGCAGGTGCCTGAGGTGTGGAACTTCGGCCTGTTTACCATCGCCAAAGTGGGCTATCAGGCGCAGGTCATTCCGGCCCTGCTGGCGGGCCTGGCGCTGGGCTTTATTGAAACCCGACTGAAGCGCATCGTGCCGGATTACCTCTATCTGGTGGTGGTGCCGGTCTGCTCGCTGATTCTGGCGGTCTTCCTGGCGCATGCCTTTATCGGTCCGTTTGGCCGCATGATTGGCGACGGCGTGGCCTTCGCGGTGCGTCACCTGATGACCGGCAGCTTCGCCCCGATTGGCGCCGCGCTGTTTGGCTTCCTGTACGCCCCGCTGGTGATCACCGGCGTGCACCAGACCACGCTGGCCATTGATATGCAGATGATCCAGAGCCTCGGCGGCACGCCGGTCTGGCCGATTATCGCCCTGTCTAACATTGCTCAGGCGTCCGCGGTGACCGGCATCATCATCGTCAGCCGCAAGCACAACGAACGCGAGATCTCCGTTCCGGCGGCCATCTCCGCCTACCTCGGCGTCACCGAGCCGGCGATGTACGGTATCAACCTGAAATACCGCTTCCCGATGCTCTGCGCGATGATCGGTTCCGGTCTGGCGGGCCTGGTGTGCGGACTGAACGGCGTAATGGCAAACGGGATTGGCGTCGGCGGCCTGCCGGGCATCCTCTCCATCCAGCCCGCTTACTGGCAGGTGTTCGCCCTGGCAATGGCCATCGCGATCGTCGTCCCAATGGCGCTCACAACCGTGGTTTACCAGCGTAAGTTCCGTCAGGGCTCGCTGCAGATTGTTTAACTCTCTCTTTCGGGGCGCAGTTGCGCCCCCTTCGCATTTGCAGGAACACACTATGAATACCCTTCCTCACTGGTGGCAAAACGGCGTTATCTACCAGATTTACCCCAAGAGCTTCCAGGACACCACCGGCAGCGGCACCGGCGATTTACGCGGCGTGACGCAGCGCCTGGACTACCTGAAAACCCTCGGCATCGACGCCATCTGGCTGACGCCGTTTTATATCTCCCCGCAGGTGGATAACGGCTACGACGTGGCGAATTACACCGCCATCGACCCGGCGTACGGCACGCTGGATGATTTCGACGAACTGGTCGCCGAGGCGCACCAGCGCGGCATTCGCATCGTGCTGGATATGGTGTTCAACCACACCTCAACCCAGCACCCCTGGTTCCGGGAATCGCTGAACAAAGCGAGCCCGTACCGCCAGTTCTACATCTGGCGCGACGGCACGCCTGAGCAGTTGCCCAACAACTGGCGCTCCAAGTTTGGCGGCAACGCCTGGCGCTGGCACGCGGAGAGCGAGCAGTATTACCTGCACCTGTTCGCGCCGGAGCAGGCGGACCTCAACTGGGAAAACCCGGCGGTGCGCGGCGAGCTGAAAAAGGTGTGCGAGTTCTGGGCCGACCGCGGCGTCGACGGCTTGCGCCTCGACGTGATTAACCTGATTTCGAAAGATCAGGATTTCCCGAATGACGAGGCGGGCGACGGTCGCCGCTTCTACACTGACGGGCCGCGCATCCATGAATATCTGCAGGAGATGAGCCGCGACGTCTTTACCCCGCGCAACCTGATGACGGTAGGCGAGATGTCCTCAACCTCGCTGGAGAACTGCCAGCAGTACGCGTCGCTCGACGGAAGCGAGCTGTCGATGACCTTTAACTTCCACCACCTGA
This sequence comes from Enterobacter sp. C6, assembly GCF_008122455.1. NCBI lineage: Bacteria > Pseudomonadati > Pseudomonadota > Gammaproteobacteria > Enterobacterales > Enterobacteriaceae > Enterobacter > Enterobacter sp. C6. The sequence goes on along the minus strand of NZ_QPFW01000249.1, from coordinate 105,596 downwards.
AGGTGGACTACCCCGGCGGCGAAAAGTGGACGAAGGCGAAGCCGGACTTCGTGGCGCTGAAAACCCTCTTCCGCCACTGGCAGCAGGGGATGCATAACAAAGCCTGGAACGCGCTGTTCTGGTGTAACCACGACCAGCCGCGCATCGTGTCGCGCTTCGGTGACGAAGGAGAATACCGCGTTCACGCCGCAAAGATGCTCGGGATGGTGCTGCACGGCATGCAGGGCACGCCGTATATTTACCAGGGTGAAGAGCTGGGGATGACGAACCCGCACTTCAGCCGCATCACCGATTACCGCGACGTGGAAAGCCTGAACATATTCGCCGAACTGCGCGCCAACGGCCGCGATCCGGATGAATTACTGGCGATTCTGGCGAGTAAGTCCCGGGATAACGGGCGAACCCCAATGCAGTGGGACGCGTCGCACAATGCGGGCTTTAGCGAGGGCGAACCGTGGATTGGCGTCTGCGACAACTACGAAACCGTGAACGCCCGCGCGGCGCTGGACGATGCGGATTCCGTCTTCTATACCTATCAGTCGCTGATTAGCCTGCGCAAAACCCTGCCGGTGCTGACGTGGGGAGATTATGAAGATCTCCTGCCGGAACACCCTTCTCTGTGGTGCTACCGTCGCCGGTGGCAGGGACAGACCCTGATTGTTGCGGCAAACCTGAGCAATACGCCTCAGGAATGGCAGACAGACCTTCTCAGCGGTAAGTTGCAGGTAATGATGAGTAACTACCCGACACCACCAACGACGTCGCTGCGTCCGTTTGAAGCCGTCTGGTGGTTGCAACAGTAACCGTCCTGCCGGGTGCAGCCCTGCACCCGGCTTACTTTACTGTTTTTGTTGAATAATTAATCAGATTTTTCTCGCTCGCCTTTACAAATGCTGTAGCGCCCGCCGTTTGTACTCTCGCCTTTTTACTTTGTTCTGAATCAAATAAATCGCAAACATGTTTGATGCAAATCACTATATGTAGCACTTAAAATGCACGCCGACCCAATATCTTGTATTTATCGTCTACTATTCCAACAACAAGACGGCGCTTACGCTGGCCGGAATTGTGGATAACACGAGCCGGGAACGCGGGAAGTCTTTGGCCTGGCGGGAAATGCGTCCGGTGAATACTTCTCCACCTCTGTGGATAACCTGTTTTCAAAAATGGAGTGATCATGACACCGCATGTGATGAAACGTGATGGCTGTAAAGTGCCGTTTAAATCAGAGCGCATCCAGGAAGCCATTCTGCGTGCAGCTAAAGCAGCGGGAGTCGATGACGCAGATTACTGCGCCACCGTCGCAGAAGTCGTTAGCAGCCAGATGAATGAACGCAGCCAGGTCGATATCAACGAAATCCAGACCGCGGTTGAGAACCAGCTGATGGCAGGACCTTACAAGCAGCTGGCGCGCGCCTATATTGAGTACCGCCACGATCGTGACGTTCAGCGCGAGAAACGCGGCCGTCTGAACCAGGAGATCCGTGGCCTGGTCGAGCAGACCAACTCTGCGCTGCTCAATGAAAACGCCAATAAAGACAGTAAAGTGATCCCGACCCAGCGCGATCTGCTGGCCGGTATCGTCGCCAAACACTATGCCCGTCAGCATCTGCTGCCGCGCGACGTGGTGTCTGCGCACGAGCGCGGCGAAATTCACTACCACGATCTCGACTACTCGCCATTCTTCCCGATGTTCAACTGCATGCTGATCGACCTGAAAGGCATGCTGACCCACGGTTTTAAAATGGGTAACGCCGAGATTGAACCGCCTAAGTCGATCTCCACGGCCACCGCGGTCACGGCGCAGATTATCGCCCAGGTCGCCAGCCACATTTATGGCGGGACCACCATTAACCGCATTGACGAAGTGCTGGCTCCGTTCGTCACGGCGAGCTTCAACAAGCATCGTAAAACGGCTGAAGAGTGGCAGATCCCGGACGCTGACGGCTACGCCCATTCCCGCACCGAGAAAGAGTGCTACGACGCCTTCCAGTCGCTGGAATATGAGGTGAACACGCTGCACACCGCCAACGGCCAGACGCCGTTTGTGACCTTCGGTTTTGGTCTTGGCACCAGTTGGGAATCACGCCTGATTCAGCAGTCCATCCTGCGCAACCGTATTTCCGGCCTTGGCAAAAACCGCAAAACTGCGGTGTTCCCGAAACTGGTGTTCGCGATTCGCGACGGCCTGAACCACAAGTTTGGCGATCCAAACTACGATATCAAACAGCTGGCGCTGGAGTGCGCGAGCAAGCGCATGTACCCGGACATCCTGAACTACGATCAGGTCGTCAAAGTCACCGGTTCGTTTAAAACGCCAATGGGCTGCCGCAGCTTCCTCGGCGTGTACGAGGATGAAAACGGCGAGCAGATCCACGACGGGCGCAACAACCTGGGCGTCATCAGCCTGAACCTGCCGCGCATCGCGCTGGAGGCAAAAGGTAATGAAGCTGAATTCTGGACACTGCTGGATGAACGTCTGCAGCTGGCGCGGAAAGCGCTGATGACCCGTATCGCCCGTCTGGAAGGGGTGAAAGCCCGCGTCGCGCCGATCCTCTATATGGAAGGAGCCTGCGGCGTGCGCCTGAAGGCGGACGATGACGTGTCTGAGATCTTCAAAAACGGTCGCGCGTCGATTTCGCTGGGCTATATCGGCATCCACGAAACCATCAACGCGCTGTTTGGCGACACGCACATGTACGACAGTGAGGCCCTGCGCGAAAAAGGCATCGCCATCGTTCAGCGCCTGCGCGACGCGGTTGACCAGTGGAAAGAGGAAACCGGCTACGGCTTTAGCCTCTACAGCACGCCGAGCGAAAACCTGTGCGACCGCTTCTGCCGTCTGGACACCGCCGAATTCGGGATTGTGGAAGGCGTGACCGACAAAGGGTACTACACCAACAGCTTCCACCTCGACGTGGAGAAGAAGGTAAACCCGTACGACAAGATCGACTTCGAAGCGGGCTATCCGCCGATCGCCAGCGGCGGGTTCATCTGCTACGGCGAGTACCCGAACATTCAGCACAACCTGAAGGCGCTGGAAGACGTGTGGGATTACAGCTACCAGCACGTGCCGTATTACGGGACCAACACGCCTATCGACGAGTGCTACGAGTGTGGCTTTACCGGTGAGTTCGAGTGTACGAGTAAAGGCTTTACCTGCCCGAAATGCGGCAACCACGACGCGGCCCGCGTCTCCGTGACCCGTCGCGTGTGCGGCTACCTCGGCAGCCCGGACGCGCGTCCGTTTAACGCGGGCAAGCAGGAAGAGGTGAAGCGCCGCGTGAAGCATCTGGGGAATGGGCAGATCGGGTAAGTTCTGCGCAGGGTACTCCCCCTCACCCTACCCCTCTCCCTCAAGGGAGAGGGAACCGATCGAGCACATTGCTAATCCTGACTCCGGTTTTCTCCCTCTCCCTGTGGGAGAGGGCCGGGGTGAGGGCATCAGGTTAACGCTATGAACTATCACCAGTACTACCCCGTCGACATCGTCAACGGCCCCGGCACCCGCTGCACCCTGTTCGTGTCAGGCTGCGTCCACGAATGCCCTGGCTGCTACAACAAAAGCACCTGGCGCTTAAATTCCGGCATGCCGTTTACCGCTGAAATGGAAGACAAGATCGTCAACGACCTGAACGACACGCGCATTCACCGTCAGGGGATTTCCCTCTCCGGCGGCGATCCGCTGCATCCGCAAAACGTGCCGGATATTTTGAAGCTGGTGAAGCGCATTCGCCGCGAGTGCTCGGGAAAAGATATCTGGGTCTGGACAGGCTACAAGCTGGATGAACTGAACGCGCAGCAAATGGAAGTCGTGGATCTGATTAACGTCCTGGTCGACGGCAAGTTCGTGCAGGATTTAAAAGACCCGGCGCTCATCTGGCGCGGCAGTAGCAACCAGGTTGTGCATCATTTGCGTTGATCAAAGGCGGATGTTATCCATCCGCCCTTATCTCAAAAACGACTCAAACTCTCCATCGCCACCGCCTTAAATCCGGCAAAATCCTCGCAGCTACAGAGACGTGACATCGCCCGCTCACGCAGGAAGGTGACGAAGATATCGTAAATCGCCATCGCCTCTTCGTATTCGCTTTTGCTGATGGCAAGCAGGAAGATGACGTGCGCGGTTTCGTCGCCCCACTGAACGCCGTGCGGGGCAAGCACGGTGTAGACCACCGTTTTCTGCGCCAGCAGGCCGAGGGAGTGCGGGAGCGCAATGCCGTCGCCGAGCATGGTGCTGACGATTGCTTCACGCTCGACGACGGAATCCAGGAACTCCGCGCCGACAAAACCCTCGCCTTCAAGCTGTTCACACAGCTCGCGGAACAGCGTCTGCTGATCGATCGGCTTGTCGATAATGCGGAAATGGGCCGCGTCGAAGTATTTATCCAGCATCCACGGACGGGTGCGATCCACCAGCACCAGTTTGCCAATCTGCTCCAGCTGATAGTCGGTCGGGAACGGGGCAATCATCACCACCGGTTTTGACTTTTCGCTGACGCGGGCGGTGGCGATCACAAAGTCTTCGCCAATCGTTTCCGCCAGCTCGTACTCGCGCAGGGTGAGCGTGCGCGTGACCTCAATCTGCGGATATTTACGCTGCAGCACCGCCTCAATCATGCGGACCATGGCATTACCGGCGTCGCATACCAGCAGCACGCGCGGCTGACGCTGGTAGCCAATGTTGTAGTGACGCTCCAGCCCGACGCCAATATGCAGCACCAGGAAACCAATCTCGTTTTCGCTGATCACATACGGCGTGTATTTGCCCCAGCTCGACACCGCCGCGAGGGTCATGTCCCACGCCATCGGGTAGTGCTGCTTGATGTTATCCAGCAGCGGATTGGGGATCATGATTTGATACCGCACGCGGGTGATCATGGTTTTGATATGCGTGAGCAGGTCCGCGTGCAGCTGCGCGTCGCTAAGCAGGTTGTAGTTATAGTGGGTGTTGATGTAGCGCAGGATGTAGTTGACCAGCGCTTCGTCGTCGTCGGCGTTAATTGCGCTCGGGGCAATCTCCTGAATCTGCCGCGCCGCAATGTGCACGCACAGCCAGCTCTCCTCCGACGGCGAAAGCGTTTTGCCTGCCAGTTGCTGGATGGTCACCGCGATATCTTTCGCCGCCTCGCGCACGTTCTCTTCCACGTCTTCGGCGTGGAATTCCGGCAGCGGATAGCCCTCGCTGATGCGCCGCACCGACACCGCGCAGTACAGGCGTAGGAACAGCTCGCCTTCATCGGTCAGGCGAATGTGGTGACGCGTCAGGGCGTCGTGCAGCACCGGCACCATCTGCTCCGCCACGCCCGCATTCAGCGCCACGTCGGTCACCAGCGGGTTCAGGCTGTCCTGCTGCGCCAGCTCCCAGAGCAGATCGGTCAGGCAGGCGCGGGTCGACATCTCGCTGCCAAACAGCTTCATGCCGTGGCGCGGACGGGTTTCCAGCGTCAGGTTGTAACGATGAAACCACTCGCGCACCTCCGCCATGTCGCTTTGCAGCGTGGCGCGGCTGACGAACCACTCGTCCGCCAGATCCTCCAGCTTAAGCGAAAACGCCGAGGTGAGAAAACGCACCACCAGATAATGCACGCGCTCCGGCCCGGTCCGGGGAATACGCAGCGCGCGCGGGTGGGATGCCTGAAGCTGCTGATAGCGCCCGGCATCCTCAATTTTGAGCTGATAGCCGTTGCCCCGGCTCAGGATAAACTGCGCGCCGTGGCTGGCCAGCAGCGCGTTAAGGGCGGTAATGTCCGCACGGACGGTTCGCGTGGAGACCGACAGCCGCTGCGCCAGCTCGTCCTGCGGCAGCGTCTCGTTTTGCAACAGATCGAAAAGTTGCGCTAAACGTTGGTTCGGAAATCGCACGGGTTTGTCCTCTTACGGCTTAAGGTGAAATGACCATCTGGGATGGGCTGCCGACCGGGGTATAGTCTGGCTCAAAGCTTAGCTTGCCGTCCTGACCGACGCGGAAACGGGTAATGTTGTCGCTCCGCTGGTTCATGACGTACAGCCAGCGCCCCTGCTTATCGAGCGTCAGGGTGCGGGGATAATCACCACGCGTCCACACATCGTCCTGATGCGTCAGCGTACCCTCCGCTGTTACGGTAAAGTGCCCGATGCTGTTATGCAAACGGTTAGCCACATACAGCTGTTTGCCATCAGCGCTTAATGCCAGCCCGGCAGCAAAGCTGGTGCCTTTGTAGCCTTCCGGCAGGGCTGAAAGCGTTTTGCCCTCTTTTAAGGTGCCGTTGGCGTTCACGGTATAATGGGTGAGCGTAGACGCCTCTTCGTTAATCAGCCACAGGGCATCGCCTTTTGGCGTAAAGACAAAGTGGCGCGGTCCGGCGCCTTTCGAGGAAGCGCTGATAAACGGCGGATCGTTCGGCGTCAGCTTCCCGGTTCGATCGTCTAAACGGTACTGGTAGAGGCGATCCAGCCCCAGATCGGTGGAAAACACATATTTCCCGCTCGGATCGGCGGCGATCATATGCGCGTGGGGGCCATTATGATCGCTGATCGCGAAACTACCCTCCACAGCGGCTTCGGGCTTCGCCGCGCCCGGTTCGCCCTTGTCCTGATGTGTGTCCGTGGCGCCCCCCAGGCTGCCGTCTGCCTTGATCGGCAAAACGGCAATCGACCCGCTGACGTAGTTGGCCACCAGCAGATGGCGACCGTTCGGCGTCAGCGACAGGTAAACCGGCCCCGCGCCGCCGGAGGCCACCTGATTGAGCTCGCTCAGCGCACCGTTATCGCCGACGCGCAGCGCCTGCACCACGCCCTGCTCCACTTCGCTTGCCAGATACAGCGTTTTGCCGTCCTGTGAAAGGGTCAACTGCGCCGCATTCGGCAGTTTGCTCACCAGCGTTTTATTCGCCAGCGCGCCGGTTTGCGGGTCAACGGTAAAGCGGTACAGCCCTTCGCCGTTGGGGTTGTAGGTGCCCACCCAGGCGTATTGCGTCTGGGCGATCGCGGCAGTGGTCAGTAAAGAAAGTGAAGCGACAAGCAGGGTACGGGTGTGCATGGTGGCTCCTGTATATGTGTGAATTCTACTTCACCAGCTTCTTCGTCATCGCCAGCAGGGTACGCACATCTTCCGGACGCGTATCGCCGCTGGCTTTGTCGATAATTGAGCTGTAGATATGCGGGATGATTTTGCTCACGCCCGCGTCGAGGGCGATCTGCAGGATCTCCTCATAGTTTTCCAGATCGATACCTCCGGTTGGCTCCAGCCAGAAGTCGTGACGGGCGCAGGCTTCCGCCACCGCCTTGTACTCGTCACGGCACTTCAGGCCGCCCATCGGGAAGTATTTGATTGAGCTGCCGCCGAAATCTTTCAGCAGGGCAATCGCGGTTTCAACCGGCACGATGCCGTCCGGGGCCGCGCTGCTCAGCGGTCCGGTAGAGATTTTCACCATCCCGACGGTGCCGGTCGGGGAGACCAGACCGTTAACCACGGATTCATTCTGCCCCAGCAGCGCGCGGCTGGTAGCCACGCCGGTAAAGACCTGGTTGACGTGCTGCGGCTGCACCTGGCGGGAGATTTCACTCACCATTGCCGACTGGTTCGGGTCGCCCGCGCCCAGGCCAACGGAGAGCGCGTTATCAATCAGGGCGGCGTATTCGCGCATATCGGCGACGGCGCTCGCCACGTCCGGGTAATTTTTGGAGAGCACGCCCACCAGCACGTGACCTTCCGCCGCCTCGTAAATGGCGCTGGCGTTGGCTTTGGAGCCTGCCAGCACGTTCAGACAGACGCGGTCACGGTAAAAGTTGGGGGTCAGTTTCATGCTTTTTTCTCCTGTCCTAATACTTCGCTAATGCGGCGGTACACGATGTTCAGCTGGTCAGCATTCACGCTGCGCACGTCCGCCTCGATAATCCCTTCGTTGGCCTTGTAGCCACGGAAGTAAATGGCGTATTCGCCCTGCTTGAGCTTCGCCACCAGGTCACCCGTGCCGACGCCCGTTGCGGCTTCGTCGAACTTAATCTCGGTGCGGGCGATGTCGCGTCCGGCGCTGTCCCAGACCACGCGCGCGGTCACACCGTTCAGGGTGTTGAGCGCCTCGATAAACGGCGTCATCTTCGCCACCATTTCCGCACCGCTCTCTTTGGTCGCCGTCAGGTAGTGTTCGATGGCGCAGGTCAGGCCAAGAATGCCCTCTTTGCCCACCTTCATGGCACGGCCAATGCCCGCCGTCTGGCGTTTTACCCACTCTACGTACTGGGTTTTGCCGATCACCAGCCCGCTGGTTGGCCCTTCGATCGCCTTCGCGCCGCTGTAGATCACCAGATCCGCGCCCGAGCGGTAGTACACGTGCAGATCTTCTTCCGCCGCGGCATCGACGATCAGCGGGAGATCGTGTTTACGTGCGACGACTGCCGCCTGCTCGACGCTGAGCATGCTTTTCTGCACGCAGTGGTGCGATTTGATATAGAGGATCGCCGCCGTGCGCGGGGTGATCGCCGCCGCCAGCTGATCGGCAGAGCATTCGTTGGCGTAGCCCGCCTCTACCAGCTTACCGCCACCCAGCGCCACCATGGTGCCCACCGGCGCGCCAAAGTTCACGTTGTGGCCTTTCGGCAGGACGATTTCGTTGTTCTCAATCGGGGTCACGTGCAGGTTTTCCAGCAGCCAGTCGCTGTCTTTGACCAGCACTGCCGCCACGGACTGGGCAATGCCCGCCGATGCGCAGGAGACGACTGTCGCCCCTTCCACATCCAGCAGCTTCGCGATGTATTCCCCGGTTTTATTGACCAGATCCTTCATCTCGAAATAGTGATTCATCCCGTCCATCGCCGCCTGTACCACTTCCGGGCGCGGCGTGGAGACGCCCAGCGCCGTCATGCGGCCAGAGGTGTTGATTACCTGCTTTAAGCGGTACTTCTCATAAATCGAAGGCATTTTCCGTGCTCCCTTGTTCGGTCATGTAGCCCTTGCCCGCGCGGATCGCAGCAAGCGGCACCAGAATGTGTTCAGCCTGCAGGCTGTCGTTTTCGGCATCCGTCAGCACCGTCGGCTGACGTTTAATCGTGAACAGCGTCAGGTCGGCGTCGAGACCCGGCTGAATGCGGCCTTTGCGCGCCAGGCGCAGGCCGTCGGCGGCGTTCGCGGTCACGCAGTCAATCACCTGCGGCAGCGACATGCCGATGGCGAGGAATTTCGACATCACGCTCGCCAGCGAGCCCACCGGGCCGTTGATGCGGTTGCGGCAGTAGATATCCGAGCTGATGGTGTGCGGCAGGATGCCCATCGCGATGGCGCGTTTCGCCACCTCAAAGCTAAAGCTCGCCGTGCCGTGGCCGACGTCCAGACGCACGCCGCGCTTCAGGGCAGAGGATATGGAGGCGCGCAGCTCGCCCGAGGGCGTCAGAATGCGGTTGGGCTTGCCGTTGTAGCAGTGGGTGATGATGTCGCCCGAGCTCAGCAGCTCGGCAATTTCGTCGAGGTTCGGCGGGTTGTTGCCGATGTGCACCATCAGCGGCAGGTCGCCGTTCTCTTTCTGAATGGCTTTCGCGCGCTCCAGCGGCGTAATGCCGTTTTCACCGACCACGCTGCTGCTCATGCGCGCTTTCAGGCCAACGATAAAATCGGGGTGACGTTTAACCGCCTGCTTCACCGCGTCAGCGTCGATGTTGGCCATATTGGCCAGCTCGTTCTGGGCAATCAGCCCCACGCGGGAGACGTTCAGCAGGGCAAACACCTCGGTGGAGGCCCTGCGGGTGATGTCATAGAAATCGTCCACGTCGTCGGCACCGGTACTGCCCGCGTCCACCACGGTGGTGACGCCGGTGGCAATGCCGACGCTGTCCGGTTCGTCGTGGTAAATCGGGGAGTTCGGGTAGCAGTGGACGTGGGAGTCAATCCAGCCTGCGCTAACGAATACGTTGCCGTTCAGCTCAACCGTTTTGCTGGCGGGAGCGTCAATGTCGCCCAGCGCCGCAATCTTCCCGTCCAGGATGGCGAGATCGGTCAGGGTATCGTCGGCAAGGCGCGCGCGGCGCAGGAGTAAATCAAACATGAGGATCTCCTGATAAGGCGGGCGCCTGAGCGCCCGCGGGTATTAAAGGGCGACCGGGAACAGCCAGCCCAACAGCATGGCACCGAGGATCGCACCGCCGGTAATGGGCTTCTGCCAGATGTAGAACAGCAGTGCCCCCAGCAGAGAACCCACGCCAATCGGAATGGAGGCGGTCATGGCGCTGAGGATAATCAACGGCCCGAGGAAGCGGCCGGAGGCGTTACCCGCGCCCATCATCACGTCTGCACCGTAGGTGGAGTTGCTCTGATTGATGGTGAACTTACGCGCCAGGATGATGACGTAGCCAATCGCCAGGCCAATCACCAGGCCGGTAATCAGCGCGGCAATGAAGTTGGTCACCGGGAACATGATCCCCGCGCCCAGCAGCAGCGCCGGAACGCCAAGACCGACGCCGGTCTGGATCGCCCCGCCGATATCCAGGATACCGACCAGCGAGCCTTCGATAATGCGGGCGAACAGGAAGCTTGCGCCGAACGCCGCCACCGCGCCGTAAACGCCGGTATCGATGCCCGCCTTCAGCATCGCCACGAAGGCCACTTCGTTAAACGCGCCGATGCCGTAGAGGTAGTACATGTGCGTCCCGGCGAAGACGCCGGAGGAGAGCAGGCCAACAAAGATCGGGAACGACCAGTCGGCATACCAAAAACCTTTATTCTGTTCCATTTAGAGGCTCCTGTTATTTACCGCTGAGCGAGTTGTGGATCATGTCGAGCCAGTTCGGCACGGTCAGATGGAAGGATTCGATCATCTTCATGTCGAAGCCGCGGAAGAAGCCGCTCAGCACGAACAGCAGGACGATAGCCGCCATCATCACTTTGGTGACGTGGTTCCAGCCGCTCTCCTCTACGCCTTTACCAATCAGGATCCCCAGCACCAGGCCCGGCACGGCGTTGCCCATAATCAGCTGCGCTGCGCCGCCGAAAATGGTCGCCCAGAAGCCCGATTTTTTACCCGCGTCGATGGCCGCCAGCCAGAAGATCACCGGCATCACGGTGTTGACCAGCAGGTTTGCCGCCGGCACCAGCACCTTGACGGCGGTGACCTGAAGCGCAGCCGGTACGGAGGAGGCGGTAAGGTTAAGGAAGGTCACGACGATCATGCCGATTACGCCGCAGGCAATCGCCATTTTGCGCGGATCGTGCAGCGTTTCGCCGACGTTACGGTTTTTGATCATCAGTGCAGCAGCACCCCAGTTCGGGATGATGCGGTGGTCAACGTCCTGTGTGAAGGCACCCGCGGCCACGGAAGAGGCCCAGGCGTTAAAGAAGAAACCTAACCCAAAAGAGAAGTGGGACGCCGGATCCCCTTCACAGGAGTTCAGTTCCCCCAACGTACGAAACGCGCCCATACCCTGAGTGGTAGGCGCATGAAACATGCGTGCAGCCCCGGCTCCGACACCGACGCCAACCAGGCCGCCAATGATGAGCGATTTTATTAATATAATTAAGAACATCAGTCTGCCCTTTTATGAATAATCAGCGTTGCGTGACGAAATCCACCTGGTCAAGATTGATAGCGGTCACGTTGACGGTCACATCCAGCTCCACGCTGTAGGTGCGTCTTTCCCGGCGCAGAAAGAAGAACAGAAACGCTTCTTTACGCACCGCTTCTTGCGCCTGAACGACCTGCACATCCTGTGGCTCAATACGCAGTAAGATATGCGGTGAAGCTTTCATCACCGCGGCCTGAACGTGGTTGAGCGCGTCGGCAAAGGCGCGCGCTTTGGCGTCGCCTTTTCCCTTCACTCTCACCGTGGTTGTGAACTGTTCTTTCATGCTTATGCGCCGTATTTTTTCTGCCACGCCTGCACCAGACGCTCGCCCAGCTCTTCTTTATCCATAAAGCCGAAGCCCAGCACGTTGCAGCCTTCGTTGATGGCGGTCACGCCCTCTTCCACGGAACGCATGCCGTATTTGGCTTTGTAGCCATATTTGGTTTGGGCAGTGATGGCACCCGCGCCGCCGCTGCCGCAGAAGGAGATGCCGAAGGTGGCGTTTTCCGCTTTCATCATGTCGCCGAGCTTCATGTCCGCCGCCATGCCCGGCACAACCACCGCGCGTCCACCTGCTTTTTCCACACCGGCAGCCACTTTCTGACCTTTACCCAGGCGATCGCCAATCACGACTGTAATCTGTTCCATGTGTTGCTCCTTAAAGGTTGTCTTTCGCGACTTCAAAGTGAACGGAGAGCAGCCAGGCTTCTTCATCAGGAAGATTGCCAAACTGCGCGACCACTTCACGGGCGAGCCGCATTGAATCCGGTGAAATTTCGTCAAACAGCTCTGCTTCAACCTCCGGCAGCGGCTCGCCGGTCACGGACCGGTGCGCCATGGCGCGCACGTGGGAGGTGAGCATCTGCTCCTGTACCGCGTTGGGGATGATGTTGTTCCGGGCCAGCAGGGCATAAACCTGCTGCAGCATGGTGTTTGCGAGCTGTTCTGTTTGCTCTGCCTGTTCCCCAACGTCGTTCATTACCGCTCCGTTAATCACTGGTCTTACCCCGTTAATGGCTCTGGAATAAAACTAACGTTGGGGGGGAATTGTTTGTAGCGAGTTGTTTTCCACTTCGAAGTGGAAAGGCGAGCCGCGGCAGTGATCTGTGCCACATAAATGCGGTGAATCTGGATAAACCGCTGCATTTACGTGATGAATATCACGCTATTGCGCGGCCAAAACGGGGCAAGCAAAGCGGAAAAGATTACGAGCGGGCTCGTAGAAGTGTGACGTGGATAAGGTTTTCTTATGGGGATCCGCTAGAGTGGCAACGGGTGCTTGAGACTGACCGTCTCAGGCATGGGACGGTAAGTGGAAAGCCCCGCCTGATAGAAAATCAGGGCGGGGGCTCGAAACGACACGTCGGACCGTGGAGTTCGCTACCTCGCCCGCTTTAAAGCAAGGAGGCATCCATGAAACGCCAAAACCCAGGCATTGGAGTTTTGATGATTATTGCTTTGACAATAATCATCTTAACGCTGGTGACGCGGAAAACACTGTGCGAGATCAGTTTTCGAAACGATTCTTTTGCAGTGACAGCGAGGATGGATTGTCGCTCCGGCCAGTAGGGAGCAAGGATGCGGGGGCGCGTCATGCGCCTCCGCATACGGGCAAAGGACGTACAGCTCAGGCACCCAATTAACGATACTTTTGGTGGTACGTGTTGCGCGTGGTCACAAACTGCTCGGCCGCCGCCTGGGCTTCCTTCACTTTGCCTTCGTTAGCCAGCTTCAGCGCGCCGTCGATCTGGCCGACCAGCACGTCAAAGCCGTGACGGTAGTCTTTCATCTCTGCGCTGTCTGCGGCTTTGCTTTCCAGCTTAGGCGGGGTCGCTTTTTGGGCGTCCAGCGCCGCTTCACGCATTTTGGTCAGCGCGTCTTTCATTTCAGCCGCATTGTCCGTTTTCTGCACCACCTTCAGGTTTTGACCGAGGATGCCCATGTCGTCTTCAAGATCGGCAGCAAACGCAGAAGAGCCAAGAACCAGCGTTGAAGCCGCGACGATCGCTAACAGATGTTTACGCATTGCTCACTTCCTTTTTTATTATTAAAACGCCTTTACGGATATTACTGGCCGGCGATTTTCATTTCCGGCAGAAGTACAGAACCACACTGTATATTGCTACGTGTTTCAATATCGTTACCGACCGTAACGATATTGCGCCACATGTCCTTCAGATTGCCGGCAATCGTAATCTCGCTTACCGGATACTGAATTTCGCCGTTTTCCACCCAGAAGCCCGCCGCGCCGCGCGAGTAGTCGCCGGTGATGCCGCTTACGCCCTGGCCCATCAGTTCCGTGACGACCAGGCCGGTGCCCATCTCTTTCAGCATCTGCTCAAAGCTCAGGCCCTGCCCGGCAATGCGCCAGTTGTGGATGCCGCCAGCGTGTCCGGTGCTTTTCAGCCCCAGCTTGCGCGCGGAGTAATTAGTCAGCAGCCACTGGGTCAGCACGCCGTCTTTGACGATGTCACGACGTTCGGTACGCACGCCTTCGCTGTCGAACGGCGTGGAGGCCAGCCCTTTCAGCAGGTGCGGATGCTCTTCGATGGTCAGCCATTCCGGCAGGATCTGCTTGCCCAGCGAATCGAGCAGGAAGGTCGATTTACGGTAAACCGAGCCGCCCGCGATAGCGCCCACCAGATGACCAAACAGACCGGTTGCCACTTCGTTGGCAAAAATAACCGGGGCCTTCATGGTGGAGAGTTTGCGCGGCGACAGGCGAGACAGCGTGCGTTCGGCACACTCTTTTCCCACCCACTCAGGAGACTGCAAGTCCCCCAGCGCGCGGCCAATGGTGTAGGCGTAGTCACGCTCCATGTCTCCGTTCTCTTCGGCGATGACGCAGCTGGAGAGAGAATGACGAGTGGAGCAGTAGCCCTGCAGCATGCCGTGACTGTTGCCGAAGACTTTGATGCCGTAGTGGCTGTTGAAGCTGCCGCCTTCGGTATTGGTGATGCGTTTATCCGCCTGCAGGGAAGCCTGCTCGGCGCGCGCGGCCAGTTCGATCGCTTCGTCCGGGGTCACTTCCGCCGGGTGGAAAAGATCGAGATCCGGGGCATCAAACGCCAGCAGGTCTTTATCCGCCACGCCTGCGTAAGGATCCGGGGAGGTATAACGGGCGATATCCAGCGCCGCCTGCACCGTACGGGCAATAGCATCCGGACTGAGATCGGTGGATGACGCGCTGCCTTTGCGATTCTGGTGATACACCGTGATCCCCAGCGCGCCATCGCTGTTGAATTCGACATTCTCCACTTCGCCATAGCGGGTACTCACGCTGATGCCGGTGGTTTTGCTGACCGCCACTTCGGCGCCATCTGATTTTTCTGAAGCAAGCATCAGCGCGGTGGAGACGGCTTCTTCAAGAATCTTACGCTGCGCTTCAACTTGTGAGGTTACTTTCATCGCAAATGCCATACTGTAAGAGAGAGTTATCTGAAGTCTAACAGAGAACCGTTTTTCAGTGCGCGTCTTAACTGGTAACATTAGCCTCTTTTTTTAAGGAGCCTGACATGACTAAGCAGCCCGAAGACTGGCTCGACGACGTTCCCGGTGATGACATCGAAGACGAAGATGATGAGATCATCTGGGTCAGTAAAAGTGAAATTAAACGTGACGCCGAAGAGTTAAAACACCTTGGCGCGGAAATGGTAGAACTGGGTAAAAACGCGCTGGACAAGATCCCGCTCGACCAGGATCTGCGTGATGCCATTGAACTGGCACAGAAAATCAAAAAAGAAGGCCGTCGTCGCCAGCTTCAGCTTATCGGGAAAATGCTGCGTCAGCGCGATGTTGATCCGATCCGCCAGGCGCTGGACAAGCTGAAAAACCGCCACAACCAGCAGGTTGCGCTGTTCCACAAGCTGGAGCAGATCCGCGATCGCCTGATTGAACAGGGTGATGATGCCGTACCGGAAGTGCTGAACCTGTGGCCGGATGCCGACCGCCAGCAGCTGCGTTCCTTGATCCGCAACGCGAAGAAAGAGAAAGAAGGGAATAAACCGCCGAAATCTGCGCGCCTGATTTTCCAGTATCTGCGCGAGCTGTCTGAGAACGAAGAGTAATCCCCCCTCACCCCGCCCTCTCCCCAGAGGGGCGAGGGAGAAAAGAACGTAGGCCCGGTAAGCGCAAGCGCCACCGGGCTTTTTTTTACGCGTCGGCGGCCGCTTCCGCTTTCTTCGTAAGACCGTCCAGCAGCTTCTGATGGATCCCACCAAAACCGCCGTTGCTCATCACCAGAATGTGGTCGCCAGGCTGAGCGGCTTTCACCACCATATCCGCGAGCGCATCCACATCCGCGCTCCAGTGCGCAGGCTGAATGCAGGCGTCGGCGACTTCCGCCACCTGCCACGGAATATGCTGCGGCTGCAGCAGGAAGACTTCATCGGCACGTCCTAATGACGGCGCGAGATCGTCTTTACAGATGCCCATCTTCATGGTGTTCGAGCGCGGTTCCAGCACCGCCAGAATGCGCGCGGTACCGCCGACCTTGCCACGCAGGGCAGCAAGCGTGGCCAGAATGGCCGTTGGGTGGTGCGCGAAATCGTCATACACGGTAACGCCGTGGGCTTCACCGCGCAGCTCCAGACGGCGGCGGGCATTGATAAACGAGCCCAGCGCATTGGCTGCATCCGCAGGCAGCACGCCCACGTGACGCGCTGCTGCAATCGCCATCAGGCCGTTGTGCATGTTGTGCTCGCCCACCAGGCCCCACTTCACCTCACCCACTTTTTCACCGTCGAGCAGCACTTCCCACTCGGAGGCATCGGCGTTGAGTTTCTTCGCCTGCCAGTGGCCCTGCTCGCCCACCAGCTCCTGCTCGCTCCAGCATCCCATCGCCATCGTCTGCTTCAGGTTGATGTCGTTCTCCGGCAGGATGATGCGGCCCTGGCCCGGAACAATGCGCACCAGGTGGTGGAACTGTTTCTGGATCGCTTTCAGATCGTCAAAAATATCCGCGTGATCGAACTCAAGGTTGTTGAGGATCAGCGTGCGCGGGCAGTAATGCACGAACTTAGAACGCTTGTCGAAGAACGCGCAGTCGTATTCGTCGGCTTCGATCACAAAGAACGGGCTGTCGCCCAGACGCGCAGAAACGTCGAAATTACCCGGAACGCCGCCAATCACGAAGCCCGGCTTGTAGCCGCAGGCTTCAAGGATCCAGGTCGCCATTCCGGCGGTGGTGGTTTTGCCGTGGGTACCGGCAACGGCAACCACCCAGCGGTCGCGCAGGACGAAGTCATGCAGCCACTGCGGGCCGGACATGAACGGAATATTGCGTTCCAGTACCGCCTCGACGCACGGATTGCCGCGGGTCATGGCGTTGCCAATGATCACCAGGTCCGGCTCGGGATCCAGCTGGCTGGCATCGTAGCCCTGAATTAAAGCGATGCCCTGTTTCTCCAGAAGCGTGCTCATCGGCGGATACACATTGGCGTCCGAACCTGTCACTTCATGGCCCAGCGAGCGCGCCAGCATTGCCAGTCCGCCCATGAAAGTGCCACAAATCCCCAATATATGAATGCGCATACGTCACTATCCTTCTTCAATGTGGCGCACATTTTACTCACATGTTAGCGGCTGTGAAACGCATTTCAGGTAAATCCGTATGTTGCTGGCGCGATTCACCTCTGCGCTAATATTTGAATGTTTGTTAAGATTGTTGGGCTTTAGTCGTTTTAGTGAACATACAATCGCTCTACTCACAAAGATGCAGGGAAAGTGTTATGAAAACGTTAGGTGAATTTATTGTCGAAAAGCAGCACGAGTTCTCTCATGCTACCGGTGAACTCACTGCTTTGCTGTCGGCAATAAAGCTGGGCGCTAAGATCATCCACCGTGATATCAACAAGGCCGGTCTGGTCGATATCCTGGGTGCCAGCGGTGCCGAGAACGTTCAGGGCGAGGTTCAACAGAAGCTCGATCTGTTCGCAAATGAAAAATTGAAAGCTGCACTGCGCGCGCGCGACATCGTTGCGGGTATCGCCTCTGAAGAAGAAGATGAAATTGTTGTTTTCGAAGGGTGTGAACACGCTAAATACGTTGTTCTGATGGATCCGCTCGACGGCTCCTCAAACATCGACGTTAACGTTTCTGTCGGTACCATTTTCTCCATCTACCGCCGCGTCACGCCTGTTGGCACGCCGGTGACCGAAGAAGATTTCCTGCAGCCGGGCATTAATCAGGTTGCTGCCGGTTACGTCGTTTATGGCTCCTCCACCATGCTGGTGTATACGACCGGGTGCGGGGTTCACGCCTTCACGTACGATCCATCACTGGGCGTTTTCTGTCTGAGCCAGGAACGCATGCGCTTCCCGCAGAAGGGCAACACCTACTCCATCAACGAAGGCAACTACATCCGATTCCCGAACGGCGTGAAGAAGTACATTAAATTCTGCCAGGAAGAAGATAAAGCGACCCAGCGCCCGTACACGTCCCGCTATATTGGCTCTCTGGTCGCGGATTTCCACCGTAACCTGCTGAAAGGCGGTATCTACCTCTACCCAAGCACCGCCAGCCACCCGGACGGGAAACTGCGTCTGCTGTACGAATGCAACCCGATGGCGTTCCTTGCCGAACAGGCGGGCGGCAAGGCGAGCGACGGTAAAGAGCGTATTCTGGACATCGTGCCGGAAAGCCTTCACCAGCGCCGTTCATTCTTCGTCGGCAACAACCACATGGTTGAAGACGTTGAACGTTTTATCCGTGAGTACCCGGACGCGTAATCCCTCTCTTCAGGGGAGCCTGTCCGGCTCCCCTTGTCATTTATATATTTTACCGTATAAGTGTTTATAAAAAACATGCTTTAATATTCACCACTGCTCCTGCATTATTTCCATAACAGTTTGACAGATATTTCGTGGAGCAGAATTGCAATGAAAAATTATTCCCGTGCTAATACCGGCATTGATTTAAATCTTATCCCTGTATTTATTGAAATCGTCCGCTGCGGCAGCATGGCAAAGGCCTCTTTGCGTCTGGAGATGTCCCGTCCCGCGGTGAGTCTGGCCTTAAAGCGCTTTAATCAACTCTTTGATGAGCCGTTATTTTTCCGTAAAGGTTTATACCTTGAACCGACCGAAAAAGCGTTAGCCTTAACCAGCTCGCTGGAAATATTAATGGGCGAAATTCACGATAATATCGGGGCGCTTAATTCCGGAAGGAATAAAACCCCGGCACAGAGCGTACCGGGGCTGGGTAATATTATGCCGCGTTCTGAGTCGTCACTTTGAATGATGACATGGCTTCCATCAGCTGACGCGACTGCTCCTCAAGGGAGCGGGTCGCGGCGGAGGATTGCTGCACCAGCGCCGCATTCTGCTGCGCGGTTTCGTCCATCTGGTTCACCGCAATATTCACCTGCTCAATGCCCCGGCTCTGCTCCTGAGACGCGGTCGCAATCTCTCGCATCAGTTTGGTCATGCGCAGCACTTCGGTGGCGATCTCGTCCATCGTTTCGCCAGCCTGCTGGGCCAGCTCGCTCCCCTCGTTAACGTGGGTCTGCGAATCACTGATTAGCGTTCGGATCTCTTTCGCCGCATCGGCGCTGCGGCTGGCAAGGTTTCGCACTTCACCCGCGACGACGGCAAACCCGCGCCCCTGCTCGCCCGCGCGCGCCGCTTCCACGGAGGCGTTAAGCGCCAGGATATTGGTCTGGAAGGCAATGCCGTCGATCACGCTCAGGATGTCGGCGATGCGCGCCGAGCTGCCGGAAATATCGCGCATTTTTTCAATCACATAGCAGACCATCTCGCTGCCGTGATCGGCCGTGTCGGACACCGATTTCGCCAGCTGGTGCGCCTGCTCGGCGTTATCGGCGTTGAGTTTCACCGTGGCGGTGATCTGTTCCATACTGGCCGCCGTCTGCTCCAGCGACGTGGCGGTGGATTCCGTACGCTCGGCAAGATCGCGGTTTCCCAGCGTCAGCTCGCGGCTACCGGTGTCAATTTGCGCGCTGGCATCACGTACCCGCAGAACCGAGTTCATCAGCGACTGGCGCATCTCCTCTATCACCGCGTTGAGGCGGTTAAACTCCTGGCTCGCGGGGGCATTCAGCGTATGGGTTAAATCCCCCGCCGCCACGTTCTCCAGTTGAGCAATGGAGGCCGAGAGCGGCTTGAGCAACATATGGCGCAGCACCAGCCAGGCCAGCACGATAATGCCCGCCGTCAGCAGCGCTGCGACGATAATCAGGATCAGGACGCGGGTTTTACTCGACTGCACGGCGCTCACTTCCGCCTGACCCCGCGCTTCGCTCCATTTCTGAAACGCCTGCATATCGTTATCAAACTGCTTCGCCACCGGAATCAACGTCTTCTCGAGCAGATCGTAATACCCGTCCGCGCTCTGGTCATTCAGCGTTTTCAGCATCGGGTTGATCCCCTGCTGGCTATACGTCGCCAGGCTGGCCGCCACTTTATCGAGCAGCTGCTGTCCCTGCTCGTCAGCCACGCCGCCGTCGATTACCCCTTTCAGCGTTTTCTGGGCCAGGGCAACTTCCTGATTGATGTTTTTTACCGCGTTGGCCGCATCGTCCAGCATGCCTATTTCCATCATGCGGACGGCCTGACCCGCTTCATTGCGCGCGCGCAGGAGCAGCGTATAGCCTGAATTAAGCTGCACCATCTGCTCACCCTGAAGGTGATTAATACGCTGCAGCGAAGAAGAACTCTGTGTGAGGGCATAAATGCCAATGCCGCTGACAATCAGCAGCAGAAGGGTCATAACGGCCAGTAAAGAGAGCAAGCCGGTACGAATCGATAGCGTTTTAAGCATGATATTATTTCCGGTAGCGAGATATTTCTGGGCATAAAAAAAGATTATCGGCCGCTACCGGAAAATGTTTAGACTTTAAGCAAATTCAGCATGTTATCGCTCTGTTACCGATGTGTTTACGCGGGTAACAGGCGAGCTTTGACGGTTCTCCCAGAGCACCGTCAGTCCCCGCTGCAGGGCAATAAAAATAAACAGCAGAATGCCGATGGCGATCTTCGTCCACCAGGAGCTGAGAGTGCCGTCAAAGTTGATATAGGTTTGTATCAGCCCCTGAATCGCCACGCCGAACAGCGTTCCCAGCACCGTCCCCACGCCGCCGCTGAGCAGCGTGCCGCCAATGACCACAGAAGCAATCGCATCCAGCTCAACGCCCACGCCTGCGAGGGCATAGCCCGCCTGGGTGTATACCGAGAAGACGATACCCGCCAGCGTCGCCAGGCCGGTCGAGAGCATATAAATGTGGATGGTGGTGCTGCGGGTCGAGATCCCCATCAGGTTAGCCGACGTGGCGTTACCGCCAATGGCGTAAACCTGATTGCCAAAACGGGTACGGTGAGCGAGGAAGATGCCAATCACTACCACGCCCAGCATCAGCAGCCCCATCGCGCTCAGGCGGCCGCCGCCGGGAATTTTCCACGCCAGGCTGGAGAGCGTGTCGTAGATGGGGTGGTTAATTGGAATCGACTCTTCCGACACCAGATAGCTCACCCCACGGAGGAAGAACATTCCCGCGAGGGTAATGATAAACGCCGGGATTTTCAGCGCGTCGATCAGCAGCCCCATAAAGGCGCCAAACGCACAGCCCATCGCCAGCACCAGCGGAAACGCCACCAGCGGAGAGATGCCCCAGAAGCCGATTGCCTTCGCGAGGAACACGCCCGTAAACGCGATCACCGACCCAACGGAGAGATCGATCCCGCCGGAGAGGATCACAAAGGTCATCCCGACGGCGATGATGCCTAAAAAGGCGTTATCGGTCAGGATATTGCAAATCACGCGCGTCGAGGCAAAACCGGGGAACTGCGTCAGACAGTAGAGGTACCCCAGCACAAACACGCCCAGCGTGATCATTAACGGTAAATTACGTTTTATCATGGCCACGGATCCCCTTAATGATGCTGACAAAGCGCGGCGACTGGACGATCAGCACGCAGAGCACGACCACCGCCTTCACCACCTGGTTAAGCTCCGGCTGGAATCCCGACAGCAGGATCCCGGTGTTCATGCCCTGAATGATCAGGGCGCCGATCACCGAGAGCAGCAGGTTAAAGCGCCCGCCCATTAGCGACCCGCCGCCGATCACCACCGCGAGGATCGCGTCCAGCTCCAGCCAGAGTCCCGCGTTGTTGGCATCGGCCCCGCGAATATCCGCCGCGACGATGACCCCGGCGATGGCGGCGCAGACGCCGCTCAGCACGTAGGTCAGCATTACCATCAGCCGGGTGTTGACGCCGGCGTTGCGCGCGGCGCGGATGTTGATCCCGACGGCCTCAATGAACATGCCCAGCGCCGTTTTGCGGGTGAAGAGCCAGAAGACAACGAGCGTGACCAGGGCAATAATCACCGGCGTCGGGAAGAACAGAAGGTTGCCGCTACCGAGCCACGCCAGGCTCGGGGAGTTGAAGGTGACAATCTGGCCGGAGGTTATCAGCTGCGCGACGCCGCGCCCGGCCACCATTAAAATCAGCGTGGCGACGAAGGGCTGGATTTTCAGTACCGCCACCAGAATACCGTTCCATAATCCTGCCAGCACGCCGGTGCCCAAGGCTGCCAGCAGGATCACCGGCAGGCTATGTCCGGCCACGGTCATGGAGGCGGCCGTAGCCCCGGCGATAGCCATCACCGCGCCGACGGAGAGGTCAATCCCGCCGGTGGCAATCACCAGCGTCATCCCGATGGCCAGCAGCGCCACGGGCGCGGCACGGTTTAAAATGTCTATCGGGCTGCCAAACAGGCGGCCATCCTGCACGATGATCTGGAAGAAATGCGGCGCGACCAGGCTATCCACCAGCAGAACCACCAGCAGCGCCGCGATTTGCGGCGTGCCGGTTGGCCAGCTGAAGCGGCGCTTTGACTCACCGGTTTGCGAAAGCGAACGGGGCATCACGATTCACTCCTTATGCCGCGATGGCATTCATGATCGCCGGAACGGACAGCTTATCCAGCGGGATCTCTGCCACCTGCTTGCGATCGCGCATGATGATGACGCGATCGGCATAGCCCACCAGCTCTTCCAGCTCGGAGGAAATGACCAGCAGCGCCAGACCGTCCGCGCACAGGGTTTCGATAAGCCGGATAATTTCAGCGTGCGCCCCCACGTCAATGCCGCGGGTCGGTTCGTCCAAGATCAGGAACTGGGGTTTGGTCAGCAGCCAGCGGGAGAGCAGCACTTTCTGCTGGTTACCGCCGGAGAGAAATTCAATGGGCTGTTCCGCGCTCGGGGTGCGGATGCCGAGCTGGCGGATAAAGCGCTCGGCAATGGCGTTTTGCTCGCGCTTAGGGATCGGCCGTAGCCAGCCGCGCTGCGCCTGTAGCGCCAGAATGATATTTTCCCGCACCGAGGCCGCGGCAATAATGCCGTCCGTTTTCCGGTCCTCCGGGCAGAAGCCGACGCCCAGACACGACGCCTGATGCGGCGATCGCAGGGTCTGCGGTTTGCCCTTGATCAGCGCGCTGCCGCTGTCGGCAGGCTTGATCCCGAAGATCACCTCGGCGGTCTCGGTCCGGCCGGAGCCCAGCAGGCCCGCCAGGCCGACAATTTCGCCTGGCCGCACCTCAAGGTTAAACGGCGAGATCACCCCTTTTTTGCCGTAATCGCTGAACGCGGCGACCGGTTTCTCACTCAGCAGCGTGCGCCCCGCGCGCTGAAGGGCGTTGGTCTCCAGCTCGCGGCCCAGCATCATTTTTACCAGCTCGATCTGCGGCAGCTCGCGGGTTTCGCGGCAGCCGACAAAGCTGCCGTTGCGCAGCACCGTAATGCGATCGCTCACCTCATACACCTGATCGAGGAAGTGGGTGACGAAGATCAGGCTGACGCCCTGATCGCGCAGCTGGCGCATCAGGGTAAAGAGCATCTCCACCTCCTGGGTATCGAGGCTGGCGGTGGGTTCGTCAAGGATCAGCACCTTTGCGGAAAGATCGATCGCACGGCAAATGGCGACGATCTGCTGCATCGCCACGGAAAAGCGGTTCAGCGGCTCGCGGACGTCGAGGGAGAAGCCGTACGATTCCATCAGCGTTGTCGCCCGCGCTTCCATCTCTTTGCGGCGCAGCAGGCCAAAACGGCGTGGTTCGCGGCCAATAAACAGGTTATCCGCCACCGACATATTCGGCAGCAGGTTCACTTCCTGGTACACCGTCCCGATCCCCAGCTGCTGGGCATGGGCGGTGTTTTTGGGCGAAATGGCGTTACCTTCCAGCCAGATGGTGCCGCGGTCGGCGTGATAAACACCGGTCAGGGATTTAATCAGCGTCGATTTTCCCGCGCCGTTCTCGCCCAGCAGCGCCATGATCTCCCCGCGCCGCAGGCTGAAATCAACGCTATCCAGCGCCTTTACGCCGGGGAAGAATTTACTCAAGCCCTCTGTGCGGAGGATTTCCTGGTGTTGTTCAGTGGTCATGGTTTCCCCCTCACCCTGACCCTCTCCCCGGAGGGGAGAGGGGATTGATCGTGCCAATTGTTAATATCCAGCTCCGCCCTGCCTTTCTCCCTCTCCCCTCCGGGGAGAGGGCTGGGGTGAGGGGCGCGGGTCTTAATAGCCCATATTTTTCTTCTTCTCTAACTCTTCTTTCGCCGTATCAGGCAGGTAGAGGGTGGACTTGGTGACCGTCACTTTCTCCGGCATCGTGCCGTCTTTCTTGAATTTCTCCAGCGCGTCGAATGCCGGACCCGCCATGTTTGGCGTCAGCTCCACGCTGGCGTTGGCTTCGCCGTCGATCATCGCTTTGTAGATGTCCGGCACGCCGTCGATAGAGCCGGTGAGGATATCTTTGCCCGGCTTCAGGCCCGCTTCTTTAATCGCCTGAATCGCACCGATCACCATGTCATCGTTGTGGGCGTAAACCATGCAGATGTTCTTGCCGTTGTTTTCAGCCTTAATGAAGCTCTCCATAACCTCTTTACCTTTGCTGCGGGTAAAGTCGCCGGACTGAGAGCGGATAATCTTAATGTTTGGCGCTTTCGCGATGGCTTCAGCAAAGCCTTTTTTACGGTCGATGGCCACGCTCGCCCCGACGGTACCCTGCAGCTCAACGACGTTACACGGCTTGCCGTCGACCTGCTTCACCAGCCAGTCGCCAATCAATTGCCCTTCAAGCACGTTGTTGGCGGTGACGGTGGTCATATAGAGGGATTTGTCTTTGACGTCGATGGAACGGTCGAGCAGGAAGACCGGGATCTCAGCGTCTTTCGCTTCCTTCAGGACGGGTTCCCAGCCGGTCGCCACGACGGGTGCAATAAAGATGGCATCCACGCCCTGGGCGATAAAGGAGCGCACGGCTTTGATCTGATTCTCTTGTTTTTGCTGACCATCGGCGATTTTCAGGGTAATGCCGCGTTTCTGAGCCTCGCTTTTCGCCACGTTGGTTTCTGCCGCTCGCCAGCCAGATTCAGAGCCGACTTGCGAAAAACCTACGGTTAAGGGAGCGGCCATCGCCATAGACGACATGGCTGCCGAAACTGCTGTGACCAGGAGTAAGCGCTTCCACATATGAACGTCCTCGTAGGGTGAGTTATTGTTGGTTAAAAGATGTTCTGCGGAATGACTATAGCCCATGAAATATGTAACGAATTGCGTTACATCACACTTCAGAAAAGTGAATAAAACGTTAATCACAAGTTTGTAATCGCTTTCATTTCGCCATGAAAAATGCGGCTGAGTTTATGGATTTTCCTGTCATGGAATCGGTCTGAAAAGTGGAGAAAGCGGGGAGATAAAGCGAAAACAGGCGGAGACATTCAGCGCGAGTTGGCTATAATACCTGCCACTTGTTTACCATCCATTTTAAAGGACACCGACATGAGCTTACTCAACGTCCCAGCGGGTAAAGAACTGCCAGAAGACATCTACGTAGTTATCGAAATCCCGGCTAACGCAGATCCGATCAAATACGAAGTGGACAAAGAGAGCGGCGCCCTGTTCGTAGACCGTTTCATGTCTACCGCGATGTTCTATCCGTGCAACTACGGTTACATCAACCACACCCTGTCTCTGGACGGTGACCCGGTTGACGTGCTGGTCCCAACGCCATACCCACTGGAGCCAGGCTCCGTCATTCGCTGCCGTCCAGTTGGCGTGCTGAAAATGACCGACGAATCCGGTGAAGATGCGAAGCTGGTTGCAGTACCGCACACCAAGCTGAGCAAAGAATACGATCACATCAAAGATGTGAACGACCTGCCAGAGCTGCTGAAAGCGCAGATCACTCACTTCTTCGAGCACTACAAAGACCTCGAAAAAGGCAAGTGGGTTAAAGTTGACGGCTGGGACAACGCAGAAGCGGCGAAAGCGGAAATCATCGCCTCTTTCGAACGCGCTGCTAAGAAGTAATTCTTACTGCTGATTGATGAAAGCCCCGCATGTCGGGGCTTTTTGTTGCCTTTGAAAAAGACATACACTCCTGACCATCAAGATCGTGAGCGTTATACATGCTAAGTTTCTTTCTTCAAAGCATCAAGATGGGCTACATAAAGGCGTTTGACTGTTACGGCAAAGACAGCAAATGGCAGTATCTCTGCATCATGACATTCCAGCTTGCCTGGTTTTTGTTTTACTTATGGATCCCTTATCGAAGCGATTATGCGATTCTGCTGTTTTTACTGTTTTTCCTGCCCGTCATTTCAAGCAATACGCGGTGCATAAACTACTATGGCCGTTCACGCGCCCTGTGTTTGTTATGGCTTATAGCCCCCTACATCATGCTGTTCGTTCCTCTGTTTTTAACCCGGCGCCGGGATACAGAAGAGAGTTGAAGGAACAAAAAAACAACGCCACCTCACGGTGGCGTTGTCGTTTTTCAGTACTGGTCTCTGTCTAACCAGTTACCGCTTACAATCCGCGTTAACCCTTCGACCGGACGCTGGTAGACATACATCCACGCACTTCCGTACGGCGTCTGGATCAACTGGCGCGCGTATTCACCGCCCCTGGTGCGCAAGGCATCAAGTTCGGCAAGCGTCGCGTTATCAATACGATAGACTTCACCCTGTACTGTTCCTTCGCCCGGAACCGCGCCTGGATAGTGGCCCAGGCTGTACAACTGGTAGTTCTCGATATTGTAATTCCCCAGCAGCAGGGCATTGGTCATCCAGTGACTGTTGCCTTGCCTGGTTCTTAAACTGCCGTAGACAAATATTCGCATTGCTAAAACTCAAACTGATAGAGCAGATCAAGTGCCTGGTCTACGCCGGACACTGCTTCCAGATATAGCTTAGGCATCAGGCGATAGCGTAGCGTGAGTGTTGCCAGTGAGTCAAAGATCCCCACACCATATTTTACCTGCAGACCCGGCAGTACATAGCCGCTGACCACCACCTGCGAGGAGTCACCCACGCCCTGGGTGTCCAGCGCCAGATTGCTTACGCCGAACGTCTCGCCGATTTTACCCACAACCTGCCCACTTTGTGCAACCCCCAGACCCACTAACATCGAGGTCATCGCCGCGCTGTCGCTTTGTCCGCTGTCCAGACCTTGTCCACGCAGCAGATAAGAGAGGGCTTCCTGCTGGGACATCGCCGGGTCAGAGAAGATCTCCGCCTTCGGTTCGTCGGCGGAACCGGTGACGCGAACGCCAGCAATAACGTCGTTTTCCGTCGCTTCCGGGTTACGAATCGCTTCGATGTTCAACAGGGGCTGATCCGGTGGGCCGGAGAACAGCAGCTCGCCTTTGCGAACAATCAGATCCTGACCATAGGCATGGAAACGCCCTTCAGGAATGTTGATCTGCCCGTTCAGGCCAAGCCCTTGTTTATCCTGCGCCACTTTCAGGTCACCCGTGAGCCTCGCCTTCAGCCCAAACGCATTCAACCGCACGTTATTCCCTACGTGCACGGTAAGGTTACTATTAATCGGTATGCCAGCGCTCTTCTGTTCGACAGGTTTCAGATTTTCATTGAGCATAACTTCATCACTTGAGACGCCGACCGCACTTTCCGGTACGTCGTGGACCACGATGCGCGCCCACGGCACGTCGACGCGACCGTCAAGCGTGAAGAGGCTTGGCGTGGCGTCAAAGACCACATCAGGCGAGACGTCCAGACGCACCATCGGTGGTACGGTGATGCGCACCTTACTGCCCTTCGCGGCAATACGGGCGCGCCAGTTGTCGAGCTGGCTCCAGTCCGCGTCGCCGCTCAGGTTGATTTGCCCTTGCTGCGTTAATACCGAGCCGCTCAGCGTCGAGCTCATGCCGTTGAAGTTCATCGCGATCTGGCTGGGCTGCATGTCAAACGGCATGAAGTTGCCGTCAATATCCACGCCGCTGAGCCGCATCTGACCGAACAGCTGCGGGCTTTGCGCGTTGCCGGCCAGGCGCAGGTTAGCGTTCAGCATGCCTTCGGCTTTTTCCCCACGCGCGAAAATCGGGTTCACCATCGCCAGGTTGAAGTTTCGGATGTTAACGTTGCCGCCCAGATTACGCCGTCCCTGCGGGTCGGTAATCTGGACCTGACCATCCAACTGACCGTTATTGGTCAGGCGGATTGTCCACCCCAGCTGTGCGCGATTGTTATGCAGATCGGCACTCAGGTTCAGGGTGTCGAACGCCACCGGCAGCGGCGCGTCGTTGACCTCCTGCGTTACCTTCACGTTACGCCCGGAGAGCGTCACGCTGCCCTGCGGCAGCCCCTCTTTGGTGGTGTCCCAGGCGACATCGGCTTTCCCGCTGAAGACGCCGCTCGCCTGCGTGGTATCCGGCATAAACGGTTTTAGCATCGCCAGATCGAAGCGGTTGAGGTTAATCTGCGCGCGCCCTTCCGCGCCCGCATCGATGGTCTGCGGCACGCACAGCTCCGCATTCGGGTTGGTCCAGCAGTGCGGCCCAATGCTGATCTTCTGCTCGGCGTTGCGGTAGTCCAGCGCGATGGCGCGCGACAGCGCCAGCGGCCCAACAGGGGTGTTGAAACGGGTATTATCCAGCGTCCCTTTCCAGCGCTCCTCTTTGCGGTCGAAGCTGCCGGTCAGGTGCAGCTGGCCGGAGACCGGCTCGCCCTGCACCCGCAGCTGCAGGTCGTGCTGCTTCTCGTTGCCTTTAGCGTCCAGGGTGACCAGGCTGATGTTCACGTCCGGCTGAGAAATACGTTCCACGCGCAGGTTCAGGTTACCGCCGATCTGGTCGGTGGATTTCACATCCCCCTCCACGCGAACCCGGGCAACGCTCAACTCCTGCCAGCGCAGGCTATTGGCGGTGATATCCGCCAGCAGCTGCGGCGCGTCTACCGTGCCGCGCACCTTCACGAGCCCCTTCGCCGTACCGCCAAGCCCCGGCAGGGCGTTATCCAGATTCGGTGCGTCGATGGTGGCATCCAGATTGAGATCTTTCACCCCCAGCTCGCCTTTGATATCCGCCGTGTTGCGACCCAGGGCCACGTGCAGGCCCGGGATAACCCACTGCAGATAGCTGTTGCCTTTCACCGAGCCTTCAACGTTTACCTTGTTCTGCTTCACGTTCCCGGTGAGCTTGATCTCCGGCACGTCCATCTGCCACGTACCGCCGTACAGGCTGCCGCGCGTTTTGATCAGGCCATCCAGCTTCGACGGCCAGTCCGGCACCTCTTTGGCTGTGTTGATGCCCGTCAGCTTCAGCTCGCCGCGCCAGCTGATCGCCTGCTGCCAGTCGAGCAGCGCGGTCAGCTCGGTTTTGCCCTCCAGCGCCGCGACGGTCAGCTTGTCGAGGTTGACCTGCTGTTCGTTGCCCTTTGCATCCAGGGTGATGTTCGCGGGCGGCACGCCCTGCCCCTTCACCGCGGTGCGGAAAGAGAGCGTGTAGTCGGTCATCTTGCCGCTCAGCTTTAGCTTCAGGTCATCGGCCTGGAACTGCTTTTCACCGGTGAACGGCCAGGAAAGCTGCTTGCTGACAACCTCAAGATTGAGCGGCAGCCCGGCTTCCGCCAGCTGGGTTTGCGCACGCAGGGCCATATCCACCGGGCCGGAGAGATTCACGCCAACATCGAGCTTATCGCGCAGCGCCCCGCCCACCTTGACCTTCACCTTTTCGCCTTTCAGCGGGTCGATGTTAAGGGTGCTATTCAGCGTGATATCCACCGGCCAGCTGTCGCGCAGCAGGGCATTACCTGACGCATTCACCGAGCCCTGGTTGGTGTCGATATCCAGCGCGTCGAGCTTCATGTTGCCGTCAATGCTGCTGACCTTCAGCAGCATGGTGTAGACCGTCAGGTCGGTATCGCCGGTCAGGCGCAGCTGTTCGCCTTTGAATTCCTCGATGTTAAGGTTCAGCGGCAGATGAACGTCGGTCATTTCCGGCAGCACTGGCTTCGAGAAGAGGTCTTTCAGCGTTTCGCCCAGCGGCTTCTCTTCCGGCTGTGGGTTCTGGATCTTCGGCTCGACGATCTCTTCCTGCGCCACGTCGGCCACTTTCGGCAGCGCGATCAGCAAGCCCTGCAGGGACGTTGGCGTCAGGGTGAGGTTTTTCTCCTGCCAGCGCAGGCCAGAGGTGAAATCCATCACGGACACGGTGGTGTCGTCGATTTTGATATTGACGTTATCGAGCGCCACCCGATAAAGCGCGATCGGGTACGGCGTGGAGAGATTCAGCGGGCCGCTGTCTTCTTCTTCAACCGGCGCAGACTTCGGCATTTTCTTTGAATCTATCGCCACGTTGACATCTTTTAGCGACAGATCGTTGACGCAGAGCTTGCTGTCACGCAGACAGCCCAGCTTTACCGCGAGGTGAAATTCCCCGGCGTTCACCGCCACGCCCGGCTGCTCATAGCGGATGTTCTTCAGGCGCAGGTCGCGCCAGCCGCCCGTCACCTGACCAATCTCCAGCCCCGGCACCCAGCGGTTCGCGGCGTTAAACAGCAGATGCAGCCCGGTCGTCGTTCCTACCAGAAACGCCACCGTCCCGAGCAGCAGCACGATAAAGATCAGCACTCCGAGGCTTATTTTCTTCCATAAACTCATAATTCAGGCCCCAGACCGATGTAAAACTGTAATCCGTGTTCATCTTTGTCGCCGACAGGCACGGCAAAATCGAGCTTGATGGGCCCGACGGGTGACTGCCAGCGCACGCCGACGCCCGCGCCGGTTTTAAAGTCACTGCGGCGGATATCGTTTACCGCTTCACCGCCGTCAACAAACATCGCGCCCCACCACTTTCCGCTGACGTTGTACTGGTACTCCAGCGAGCCCGTCGCCAGTTTTGACGCACCGGTCAGCTGGCCCTTTTCGTTCTCAGGTGAGATCGATTTGTACTTATACCCGCGAATGCTGCGGTCGCCCCCGGCGAAGAAGCGCAGGTCCGGCGGAACGCGCTCGAAATCGCCCGTTTCAATCCAGCCGAGATTGCCGCGCATCACAAAACGATGTTTGTCGTAAAGCGTACGGATCCAGACGTTTTGCGCCTGCATGACGGAGAAGTCCACGTCGGAGCCCCAGGCGGAGTTGGAATAATCGATGGAGTAGCGCTGCGAGTCGCCCCAGGTCGGCATCAGGCCCCCACGCGAGCGGGTACGGCTGATCATCACGCCCGGATAAAGCAGCATGGTGGTATTGGTGACGTTGGCCTGGGTAAAGTGGTCCAGGCTCCAGCGCAGGTTAATGGCGCGCTGCCAGCCGCTGGAGAGATCCCAGAAGCGGGAGACGGCAAGCGTCGTAGAGTCCTGCTTTGTGTCGTTTAAATCGGTGCGCTTAAAACCGCCCTGCAGAAGGTAATATTGCTCAAGCGGATTTTTCAGCAGCGGCATTTTGTAGCTGAAGTCCAGCTGCTGCTCGGGCGCAGAGAGGCTCAGGCTGGTAGTCAGGCTGTGACCGTACGAGTTCATCCACGGTTTTTTCCACGAGGTTTTCACGCGTGGTCCCACATCCGTCGAGTAGCCAACACCGGTCTCAATGGTGTTCTCGGTGCGCGGCGAAACAACGCCATGCAGCGGCAACACCTTGGTTTTGCGAGACTTATCAAATTCCGGCGCGACAACCACGGAGTTAAACCAGCCGGTAGCGGAGAGGCGTCGGTTCAGCTCTCCGAGATCGCTCGACTGGTAGTAATCCCCTTTTTTGAACGGCACGAGGTTTTGCAGGTACTCTTCACGAATTTGCGAACCTTCGAACGTCACGTCGCCAAAGCGGTAGCGTTCCCCGCTGTCGTAGTCGATATCCCAGAAGGCCTGACGTCGCGCCAGCGCAATGCCCAGCTGGCTTTTGTTGAACTGGCTGTCAAAGTAGCCCTTACGCAGGGAAACGCTCGTCAGCTCTTTTTTGAAATGGTCGTAGTCACCGTGGTTGAGCACAGTGCCGACTTTTGGCCGCGTGCTGAGCAGGTCCAGGTAGTCCCGATCGGTACGGGCCCCGCCGCGCAGGATGACGTTCGTGCCGCCAATCAGTACCGGCTCACCCGGCGAAACGCGGGCAATGAGGACCTGGCGCCCCTTCTTTGGCGGCGGGCGAAGATCAAAATCAATGGTGGGTTCGTAATACCCCAGCGCTTTCAGCCCCTCGCGGATCGCATCATCGACGCGCGCGCGAAAACGCCGGTCCGGCGTCACCTCATCACTCTGGATGGTCGATAGCTGCGCACGCACGTTTTTTTCCAGCGCCCCGGATAACCCCTCAACCTGCAAACGGACATTCGCCGCGCTGGCAATCCCGCTTGTCAGCAACACACTGACTAAACATAACTGGCGGATTTTTGTCACGTTTTCTCCTGAATATCCCTGTTTCCACCCTGGAAGCAAATGAAGTGCCGCTCCGCGGCAAAATACGGCCTGTTGGCCAAAAACCCGAATCGCGGGTTGAAAATGGGTGTAACACCCAAATATTTCTTATGATTAAATCTAGACTCATTCAGCGCATTTATTGTGTTCAATTAAACGCTTCGTGACAACCTTAACTGAAACATCGCACCCCGGGAGGCCCCATCGTGAGTTTATTCGACAAAAAGCATCTGGTTTCACAAACCGATGCATTACCGGGACGCAACACCCCTATGCCTGTGGCGACCTTACACGCCGTCAATGGCCATTCCATGACCAACGTGCCGGAGGGAATGGAAATCGCCCTGTTCGCCATGGGCTGCTTCTGGGGCGTTGAGCGCCTCTTCTGGCAGTTGCCCGGCGTTTACAGCACGGCGGCTGGCTACACGGGCGGTTACACGCCAAATCCTACCTATCGCGAAGTCTGTTCCGGCGAAACCGGGCATGCGGAAGCGGTACGCGTGGTGTACGACCCTGCGGTAATCAGCTACGAACAGCTCCTGCAGGTCTTCTGGGAAAACCATGACCCGGCGCAGGGCATGCGTCAGGGCAACGACCACGGCACCCAGTACCGTTCGGCTATCTATCCGCTCACGCCTGAGCAGGATGCCGCCGCGCGCGCCAGCCTGGAGCGTTTCCAGCAGGCCATGCGTGAAGCGGGCGATACGCGCGAGGTGACCACGGAAATCGCGACGGCGAAACCGTTCTACTACGCCGAGGACGATCACCAGCAGTACCTGCATAAAAACCCGTACGGCTACTGCGGCATCGGGGGCATCGGCGTCTGCCTGCCGCCACAGCTGGCCTGATTACTCATCCAGCGCCACGCGAGCCGCGTGGCGCGTGGCGTTACTGACCGACCCGTAGTCCATCACTTTGCCCTGTAACAGCAGGTTAAAGACCGCTGCCTGCGGTCGGTTGAGCCGCGTTTGCAGCAGGTGAACGGCCTCAATTCCCAGCTCGCGGCAGGGCACCGTGACGCCGGTGACCGGTTTTTCCAGACGGTGCGCTAAATTCCATGCAAAATCAGTCGTGATGAGCGAAATGTCTTCCGGAATCCGCAGCCCGTGGCGCGTTAACACCCTCACCACCCCTTCCACCATGCGGGTACTGTTCGGGAAAATCACCTCCGGCCACTGCGAGCGGTCATGATTCACTAACCACGCATCCAGCGCCTGCTCGGCCTCTTCTGCGGTAAACCACTCCGTCACGAGCAAATCGCGCTGAGGATCGAAGGCGACGTGAAAATGACGGTACGCCTCTTTGATGCCGTCCAGACGCGCGTACAGCGTATCCCGTCGCAGGCAGGTGAGCGTGAGCACGCGGCGATGCCCCTGCTCGAAAAGGTACTGCATGGTGGTGAAGCCGATCGCCCGGTGATCGGGTGACACGGAATCCAGCACCCGATCCCGGTCAACGGAATTAATCAACACGCAGGGCTTATTCAGGGTGCTTGCCAGTTTAAATATGGTGGAATCATCAGTGCCAATAATAATTATCGCGTTAATATTCTTATGACTGGCTTTTTCCATAAAGACTTTCACATCGGCGTGCTGCTCTTCTAAACCACAGCACGTGACCCACACATTATGCCGCGCGCAGGCTTCCGCAATTCCTTTCGTCACTTCCAGATAAAAAATATCCCCGCGTCCCTGAAAGGTTCTTTCCGGTGCAAAAACAGCGATACCGTTAATGAGCAGTCTTCCGCTCGCCATAGACTCCAGCACACCGAGCTCCCGCGCGGTGCGAACGATCGCCTCCCTGGCTTTATCGCTGGTGTAAGACTTGCCGCTTAATACCCGCGAAACCGTGCTGACGGAATAGCCCGTCAGGGCCGCAATTTCCTCCATTTTTAACTTGCCCGGCATAGTGTGACCTCGCTCTCATTCAGTTTTTGCAAATATTTGCAGAAACAGTCCTTTGATTTTAAAACCAAATTTCAAAACGCCTGGAGATTACTTAATCACCTTGCGAGTATTCTCACAAAAACACATTGTCGCTACCGCTCCCCTTTCCTATTTTCCGGTCATCACTCATTTCAACTGAAATTAAGGTGTGACATGGAGAAGGTACGTTTTGGCATTATTGGAATAGGTAATATCGGTACGGTCCACGCGCGTTATTTACTGGCGGGTACGGTCAGCGAGGCCTGCCTTGCCGCAGTTTGTGATAATGCGCCGGAAAAGCATCCGGCCATTCGCCAGCTGGTCGGCACCCTCCCCTTATTCAGCGACGCGCAGGAGATGCTCCAGAGCGGGCTTATCGACGCGGTGATTGTCGCCACGCCGCACTACGAGCATCCGCGCCTGTCGATGCTGGCGATGCGCAACGGCATCCACACCCTGTGTGAAAAGCCGGCGGGCGTGTATACCGCCCAGGTGCAGGAGATGAACGCCTGCGCCCAGGCGTGCGATGTGGTGTTCGGCATCATGTACAACCAGCGCCCGAACCCGCTCTACCAGAAGGTGAAAGATCTGATCGACAGCGGCGAGCTGGGTGAGATCCGCCGCTCCAACTGGATCATCACCAACTGGTATCGCTCGCAGAGCTATTACAACTCCGGCGGCTGGCGCGCCACCTGGAAAGGGGAAGGCGGCGGCGTGCTGCTCAACCAGGACCCGCACCAGCTCGATCTCTGGCAGTGGCTGGTCGGCATGCCGGTCCGTCTGCGCGCGTTCTGCCAGTTCGGTAAGCATCGTCAAATCGAAGTGGAAGACGAGGTCACCGCCTACGCCGAGTATGCCAACGGCGCGACGGGCGTGTTTATCACTACCGTGGCGGAAACGCCGGGCACCAACCGGCTGGAAATCGTCGGCGATCGCGGCAAGGTGGTCGTCGAAGAGGGCAAGCTGCGCTACTGGCGGCTGCGGGAATCTGAAACCGCCTTCAACGCCCGCTGGCAAAACGGTTTTGGAGAGCCTGAATGCTGGGAGGTCACGCTTCCCGTCGCCCCGGAATGCAGCGAACATCACGTTATTACCGCCAACTTCTGTGCCGCCATTCTGCGCGGCGAGCCGCTCATTGCGCCGGGTCTGGAAGGGATCCGCGGGTTGACGCTCTCCAATGCCATGCACCTCTCCACCTGGACGGACGACTGGGTCGAGTTCCCGCTCAACGAAAAACAGTATCTGCGCCTGCTTCAACAACGCATCAGCACCTCAGTGGCTAAAGAGACAGCCAGCGTCACGCTGGACGCCTCAGGCACCTGGTAACTCCGGAGAAGAATCAATGTTAAATGTCGCTATCGTGGGAACAGGGAATATCTCGCACAACCATATTCAGGGCTATTTGCAGTTTGGCCAACGCTGCCGGATCGTCGCGCTGGTTGATATTTATCCGGAAAAAGCCCACGAGAAAAAAGCGCGCTACGGCCTGACGGATGCCCGCGTGTATGACAGCCACCAGCAGATGCTGACGTCAGAACCGGATATCGACATCGTCGACGTCTGCACGCCACCCTACGTCCACGCAGAGATCGGCATTGATGCCCTGACCGCGGGCTACCACGTGCTGTGCGAAAAACCGATGGCCGCCTCGCTGGAGGAGTGCGACGCGATGATCGCGGCACAAAAGGCCAGCGGAAAAATGCTCTCCATCATTGCCCAAAACCGCTTTACCGATGCCTTCTGGCGCTTAAAAGCAGCGCTGGATTCGGAGCTTGCAGGCAAGGTTTGCCACGCGCAGGTGGACTCCTTCTGGTGGCGCGGACACTGCTATTACGACCTTTGGTGGCGCGGCACCTGGGAAAAAGAGGGCGGCGGCTGCACCCTTAACCACGCGGTTCACCACATCGACGCCATTCAGTGGATGCTCGGCTTCCCGTCCGAGGTGGTGGCGATGATGACCAACGTGGCGCACAACAACGCTGAAGTCGAAGACCTCAGCGCCGCGATCTTCAAATACCCCAGCGGCGCGCTCACCCAGCTTACCGCCTCGGTCGTGCACCACGGGGAAGACCAGAAAATCATTATTCAGGGTGACAAGGCACGTATCTCTGCGCCGTGGCAGGCCTTTGCCAGCGTCAGCGCCGATAACGGCTTCCCGCAGGAGACTCACGATCTGACGCGAGAAGCGCAGCTTAACGCCGTTTTTCAGGAGACGCCGAAG
Source organism: Enterobacter sp. C6 (assembly GCF_008122455.1). NCBI lineage: Bacteria > Pseudomonadati > Pseudomonadota > Gammaproteobacteria > Enterobacterales > Enterobacteriaceae > Enterobacter > Enterobacter sp. C6. The sequence continues at coordinate 69,253 of NZ_QPFW01000249.1, read as the reverse complement.
CTCGAGTGGACGCTGCACACCGGGCAGATTAACGACCTGCTTTCCGCCATCGAGCACGGCACGCCGCCGTTAGTGGATGGCCTGCAGGGCAAACGCTCGCTGGAGCTGATTACCGCGATCTACAAATCCGCCATTACCCGCACCGTGGTCTCGCTGCCGATTCAGCGCGATGACCCGTTTTACCGTACCGGCGGGACGAGCACCCTCGCTCCCCGTTTTTATGAAAAATCCGCAAGCGTCGCCAACTTCAGCGAAGTGGGTGCAATCCCCCTTGGCAAAGATCTGGATTAAGGAGTGACACCATGAACAAAAATGACGGAATGAACTACGCCCCGGTGGGTAAACCCCAGCCGGTTGTACGCGAGGGGGAATTTGTTTTTGCCGCTGCCGCGCTCGACCACGGCCATATCTACGGGATGAGTAACGGCCTGATTGAAGCCGGGGCCACGCTGAAGTGGGTATACGATCCCGATCCGGCCAAAGTGGATAAATTCATCCAGCAGTACCCGCAGGCAAAAGTGGCGGAGTCGCTGGAGGTGATACTCAACGACGACGAGGTGCGCCTGGTGGCCGGTGCGGCCATCCCCTCCGAGCGCTGTGCGCTGGGGCTGAAAGCCATGGCCGCAGGCAAGGACTACTTCACGGATAAAGCGCCGCTCACCTCTCTTGAACAGCTGGCGGATGCCAAAGCGATGGTTGAGAAAACCGGGCGGAAATACGCCGTGTACTACAGCGAACGTCTCCACGTGGAGAGCGCGGTGTTTGCCGGACAGCTGGTGCAGCAGGGGGCCATTGGCCGCGTGGTGCAAACCCTGGGAACCGGCCCGCACCGGGAAGGGGCCGGCCGCCCGGACTGGTTCTACGATCGTCGCTATTTTGGCGGCATTCTGTGCGACATCGGCAGCCACCAGATTGAGCAATTTCTGTTTTACACGGGCAACCGTAACGCCACCGTGGTCGCCAGCCAGGCACGCAATTTCAACCATCCGCAGCATCCGGCATTTGAAGATTTCGGTGACGCAACAATCAGGGGCGAAAACGGCGCCAGCGGCTATTTCCGCTGCGACTGGTTCACCCCGGACGGGCTCTCAACCTGGGGCGACGGCCGTCTGACGCTGCTCGGCACCGACGGGTATATCGAGATCCGCAAATATGTCGATCTCACCCGCGGCGAGCAGGACGTGGTTTATCTCGTCAATAAAGAGGGGGAATTCCGCTATCCGGTCGCCGGACAGGTCGGGTTCCCGTTCTTTGGCGAACTGATCCTCGACTGTCTGCATCGTACCGAAAACGCCATGACGCAGGCGCACGCCTTCAAAGCGGCGGAGCTCTGCGTGAAGGCCCAGATGCTGGCCAACGCGACGGAATAACGGGAGGCGACAATGACGATCCTGAACACGGCGGTTATCGGTGCCGGAGCGATTCACGGCTGCCATATGAATGCGTTGCGCCAGATGCCCAACGTCGCGCTACGCGCGCTGGTGGACATCGACAGCGTCAAAGGGCTGGAGCTGGCAATGCGCTATCAGTGCCGCTTCTATCAGGATTACCGGGAAATGCTGCTGGATGATGCCATCGACGTGGTCCACATCTGCACGCCGCATTTCGAGCATAAGAACATGATCCTGGCGGCGCTCGCCGCCGGGAAGCATGTTTTCTGCGAAAAACCGGTGGGCATGAACAGCAGCGAACTCGTGGACATCACCCGTGCCGCCGAACAGGCGTCGGGTCTGCTCGGCGTGTGCTACCAGAACCGCCTCAACCCCACCAGCCTGCGCATTCGCCAGATGCTGGAGGACGGCGAGCTGGGAAAAATGCTCAGCATTAAGGCCGTGCTGACCTGGTCACGCTCGGGCGCGTACTACACCGAAAGCCCGTGGCGCGGGCGGCTGGCAACGGAGGGTGGCAGCCTGCTGATCAACCAGGCTATTCATACCCTCGACCTGATGCAGTGGTTCGCCGGCGGCGTAACGCGCGTGAAAGGCGTGGTGGACAGCGGCGAGCTGGCGGACGTGACCGAAGGGGAAGACAGCGCGATGGCCACGCTGCATTTTGCCAACGGCGCGCGCGGCCTGTTTTACGCCAGCAACTGCAATACCACCGATTCCCCGCTTCTGATGGAGATCCACTGCGAACAGGGCTCGCTGCTGCTGCATAACAACGTCCTCTGGTGCATCGCCCGCGGCGAGCGGCTCAGGCTGGCCAGCGATAACTCCCCTGACGGCCAGATCAAAAGCTACTGGGGATTGGGGCACGAGCAGGCGATCCGCCGTTTTTATCATGCTATTTCTCATCCCGGAAACACGGATTACACCGACATCCATGAAGCCGGAAAATCACTCACCCTTGTGGAGGCTATTTACCGCTCATCTCAGTTAAGACAATGGATAGATATCAATAACTAGAACGTAATTTGTATTCCAGCACTCAATAAAAAAACGACCCGGAAAACGGGTTAATCATTACCCTACACTGGATATTATTATGGTCAAACCAACTGAACGTAGAGTGGGTTATGGCGTGGCGCTCGGCTACGGCGTAACCGATCTTTTTGGCGGGGGTGCGTTTACCATTATCGGCACCTGGCTGTTATTTTTTTACACCACCTATTGCGGACTCTCAGTCATTGAAGCGGGATCTATATTCGCCATTGCCCGCGTGATTGATGCGCTATTAAGCCCGATTATGGGCTATATCACCGATAACTTCGGGGATACCTGGCTCGGGCGTAAATTTGGCCGTCGCCGCTTCTTTTTATTACTCAGCTCACCGCTCATGTTTTTGTATGCCCTGCTGTGGATGACGGACATGGGTTACTGGTATTACCTGGGCACTTACCTCTCTATTGAGCTGCTGTCGGCGATGGTGCTGGTACCCTGGGAGACCCTGGCGGCTGAGATGACGAACCGGTATGAAGAGCGTAGCCGCCTCTCAGGCGTGCGGATGATCTGCTCCCAGCTGGGCGGTTTTCTTGCGGTTTCCGTTCCCGGCGTGATTATGCAGTTTACCGGTAAAGATAATCCGTTTACCTATACCCTCACCGGGCTGATATTTTCCTGCGTATTCTGCCTTGCGGTGTTTATTACCTGGTACACCACCTGGGAAGCGAAGGATGTGCATCAAGAGTCAGATTTTAAAGTGGACAACCAGCGCAGCAGCGGAATACTCAATCACCTGAAATATCTGGTGCTGGATCTCTTTTCTTCATTCCGTATTCGCGCGTTTCGCCTGCATATCATTATTTACATCTTTTCGTTCACGGCGATGGACGTGTTCGGCTCGGTCTTTACCTATTACGTCGTGTATTGCCTGAGCCAGGATGCCTCGGCGGTTTCCGGCTGGCTGAGCATTGCCGCCTTTGCCTCGGTACCCGGCACCTATGGATTTATGCTGTTGCTGAACCGGCTGAACATCACGCCGTCTGCCGCCCTGCGGCTCTCCTACGGCTGTATCTTCCTGGTGCTGGCCTTCCTGTTTACGGTTTACCTCACTAAAACGCAGGTACCGACGCTGCTGTTCTCCGCGGTCTTTATTCTGCTCGGTGCCGCCCGCGCGGGCCTCTATTATATTCCGTGGAACATTTACAGCTTCATTCCGGATATCGATGAGATGGTGACGCAGCAGCGCCGCGAAGGCATTTTTGCCGGCGTGATGGTCCTGACCCGTAAGAGCACCGTGGCGATTGCCATCATGATCATTGGCCTGGTGCTGCAGGAATCCGGCTTTGTGAAGGGCAGCGGCGCGCAGCCTGAAAGCGCGCTGGGGGCGATTATCGGCCTGATGATCTTCGCAACGGCAGCCCTGCTGGCGGTCAGCTTCTTCACCACCTACAGGTTCAAGCTCACCCGTGAGACGCACAAGCTGCTTCTGAAGGAGATTGCGCGCCGTAAGCTGGGCGGGGATTACCGCGACTGCGACGCCGGGACCCGCTTGGTGATCAAGCAGCTCACGGGCTATGAATACGATCAGGTATGGGGAGGCGATGCTACCCGTCGGGCGGTGGGCGATGTGCGCCTGTCTACCGTGAAATAACGCGATGTACCGGACAGCGCCCGCTGTCCGGTCTGTTTTATGCCAAAAATGTGACCTCTGGCAGATTTACATCTCTTTACGCTATACTACCCGCTGAAATAATCGGCTCAACGCTACGAGCTGACGTTCAATGTGTTTTCACACAAATGGTATCAATTCCCCTTCTGAGGATCTGGCGAGAAGCCGGATAAACTATGTTAAACAGTATTTTAGTAATACTTTGTCTGATTGCCGTCAGTGCATTTTTCTCGATATCTGAGATCTCGCTGGCCGCGTCCCGTAAAATCAAACTGAAGCTGCTTGCCGATGAAGGCAACATCAATGCCACCCGCATTCTGAAAATGCAGGAAAACCCCGGCATGTTCTTCACCGTGGTGCAGATCGGCCTCAACGCGGTCGCCATTCTCGGCGGTATCGTGGGCGATGCGGCGTTTTCCCCGGCGTTTTATAGCCTCTTTGTTAAGTACATGTCCGTTGAGCTGGCCGAACAGCTGAGCTTTATCCTCTCCTTCTCGCTGGTCACCGGCCTGTTTATCCTCTTTGCCGACCTGACCCCGAAACGCATCGGTATGATTGCGCCAGAAGCTGTGGCTTTGCGTATCATCAACCCGATGCGCTTCTGTCTGTACGTGTTTCGTCCGCTGGTGTGGTTCTTCAACGGCCTGGCGAACGTGATTTTCCGCATCTTTAAGCTGCCGATGGTGCGTAAAGACGACATCACCTCTGACGACATCTATGCGGTCGTGGAAGCCGGCGCGCTGGCCGGTGTGCTGCGCAAGCAGGAGCACGAGCTGATTGAGAACGTATTTGAACTGGAATCCCGTACCGTGCCGTCTTCCATGACGGGCCGTGAAAGCATTATCTGGTTCGATTTACATGAAGATGAGCAGAGCCTGAAGAACAAAGTGGCGCAGCATCCGCACTCCAAGTTCTTGGTCTGTAATGAAGATATCGACCACATCATCGGCTACGTCGACTCCAAAGACCTGCTGAACCGCGTGCTGGCAAACCAGAGCCTGGCGCTCAACAGCGGCGTGCAGATCCGCAATACCCTGATTGTGCCGGACACCCTGACGCTCTCCGAAGCGCTGGAAAGTTTCAAAACCGCCGGGGAAGACTTCGCGGTTATCATGAACGAATACGCGCTGGTGGTGGGTATTATCACCCTGAACGACGTGATGACCACGCTGATGGGCGACCTGGTTGGCCAGGGGCTGGAAGAGCAGATTGTTCAGCGTGACGATAATTCATGGCTGATTGATGGCGGCACGCCGATTGAAGACGTGATGCGCGTGCTGGATATCGACGAGTTCCCGCAGTCCGGCAACTACGAGACCATCGGCGGCTTTATGATGTTTATGCTGCGTAAGATCCCGAAACGTACCGACTCGGTGAAGTTCTCCGGCTACAAGTTTGAGGTGGTGGATATTGATAACTACCGCATCGACCAGCTGCTGGTGACGCGCATCGACAACAAACCGACCGTACTGGTGCCGAAGCTGCCGGACGCGGAAGAGAAGGTGTCGGAGTAACGTTCCAGCCCCCAGAAACATCAACGGCTCCCATCGGGAGCCGTCTTTTTAACTACTGCATAGCACGTTGGTTAAGCCATCTCAGTCTGCAGACGCATAACCTGACGGTTGACTTCGGACATCACAGACAGGTGCTGCTTGTCCTTCACTTTTGGGACAAGGATCTTGCCCTTATCAAACTCAAAAGCGCCAACATCCTTGATATACAACCGTCCACGGAACAGGATCTTCACGTACTTCGCCACTTGAAGCGGGTTGTAGCGTTGGAAAATTTTCATTCTTGTATCTCCTGCGAATCATACGCTCTTGCGGTGCCACAATCGGCCCGACTGTCCTGAGCGCAAATTTTAATGCCCAATGACTATAGACCAGAACTACGGTGTTACCCAGTGTGCATAAGTTTATTTACCGTTTGATTACAATTATTCAGAATAATCTTTGCAAAGCGTGACTGAGAGCAGTATAAGCCGTCGTTTTTTCATGGATATGTGCGTTCACCCGCAAACTGGCATCGGGATTGCGGGAAAAACACATTGATCGCACTTATCATTAAAAGCGCAAGACCAAGTGGTCGGATCACCTGCAAACAATAAGGAAACGCCATGACCCTACGTAATATCCTTGCAGCAGCCTGCCTGCTGCTGCCCCTGTGGGCTTCCGCTCACAGTATTGAAAAAGGACAACGTGTACCGCCAGTCGGCATTGCTGACCGGGGAGAATTGATTCTCGACAATGATAAGTTTAGCTACAAAGCCTGGAATAGCGCGCAGCTCGCGGGCAAAGTGAGAGTTGTACAACATATTGCCGGTCGTACATCCGCAAAAGAGAAAAATGCCAACCTGGTGGAAGCGATCAAGGCCGCAAAATTCCCTCACGACCGCTACCAGACCACCACGATCGTGAATACCGATGACGCCATTCCGGGCTCCGGGATGTTTGTGCGCTCAAGCCTTGAGAGCAATAAAAAGCTCTACCCGTGGTCGCAGTTTATCGTCGACAGCAACGGCGTCACCCGTAAGGCCTGGCAACTGGAAGAAGAGAGCTCCGCCATTATCGTGCTGGATAAAGAAGGTCGCGTTCAGTGGGTGAAAGACGGTGCGTTAACCCAGGAAGAGGTGCAGCAGGTTGTCAACCTGCTGCATAAGCTGCTGGCTCAATAAATCGAGACGCGGAAGCCGGGGTTGAGGAAGGATTCGCGCGGGGTATAGTCCAGCGGCTTGCCCTGCCAGTCATGAACGTGCGCCCCGGCTGCCGCGGCAACGGCATGCCCGGCGGCGGTATCCCAGACGTTGGTTGGCCCGAAACGGGGGTAGAGCTGCGCATGACCTTCCGCCACCAGGCAGAATTTCAGCGATGAGCCAATCGAGGTGGTCTGGTGTTCACCCAGCTGTTGCAGATACTCCTGCAGCTCGCTGTCGCTGTGCGAGCGGCTAATCACCACCAGCGGTGGACGCGCATCGCGCACCTGGATCTGCTTGCGCACGCCGCACTCTTCCTTCCACGCCTTCCCTTCTGCGGCGCTGTACATCACTTTCATGACCGGCGCATAGACCACGCCCAGCACCGCTTTTCCCTTTTCAATCAGGGCGATATTGACGGTGAATTCACCGTTGCGCTTGATGAACTCTTTTGTCCCGTCCAGCGGATCGACCAGCCAGTAGCGCTGCCAGTGCTGACGCTCCTCCCAGCTTTGCGGCGCTTCTTCTGACAGGACGGGGATGTCCGGCGTTAAGGCCTGTAACCCTTTCAGGATCACCTTATGCGCCGCAATATCTGCCGCCGTGACCGGAGAGTCGTCGGCTTTGCTGACCACCTCCATAGGTTTACTACCGTCATACACCTGCATGATGGCATCTCCCGCATCCCGTGCGAGCTGACAAATTTTATCTAGCATTTTCCACCTCTTTGTTAACGCAGTGAGGTTAACTCTTTGTTTTAGTTATATCGTAATGTGAACAATTCCGCTATCTGTGAAGCAATTCCGGTTTCAGGTTACATTTTTCTGTCAGGATTCACATTTCTGTAAGCAACAAGCTATAGATACATACTCTTTTGTGGTCTGCATCGAAAAAAGGACTCCTCTGATGATTAAGTTTAGTGCAACGCTTCTGGCGACGCTGATAGCAGCGAGCGTTCAGGCGGCGACGGTAGATCTGCGTATTCTGGAAACGACCGATCTGCACAGCAACATGATGGACTTCGATTACTACAAAGATACCCCGACGGAAAAATTCGGACTGGTACGTACGGCAAGTTTGATCAATGCCGCACGTGGCGAAGTGAAAAACAGCGTGCTGGTCGACAATGGCGATCTCATTCAGGGCAGTCCGCTCGGAGATTACATGGCGACCAAGGGGCTGAAAAAAGGCGAGATCCATCCTGTTTATAAAGCGATGAACACCCTGGATTATACCGTCGGAAACCTTGGCAACCATGAATTCAACTACGGTCTGAAATATCTCCATGACGCCCTGGCCGGTGCGAAATTCCCGTACGTTAATGCCAATATCATCGACGTTAAGACCCAAAAGCCGCTCTTTACCCCTTACCTGATTAAAGGGACAAGCGTCGTCGACAAGGACGGTAAAAAACAGACGCTAAAAATCGGCTATATCGGTTTTGTCCCGCCGCAGATCATGACGTGGGATAAGGCCAACCTCGACGGTAAAGTGACCGTGAACGACATCACCGAAACCGCGCGCAAATACGTGCCGGAAATGCGTAAAAAAGGCGCCGATCTGGTGGTCGTTGTCGCCCACTCGGGTCTCTCCGCCGATCCGTACCAGGCCATGGCAGAAAACTCCGTTTACTACCTGAGTGAAGTCCCGGGCGTTGACGCAATCCTCTTCGGCCATGCCCACGCGGTCTTCCCTGGCAAAGATTTTGCCGGCATCAAAGGGGCGGACATTGAGAAAGGCACGCTCAACGGCGTGCCGTCGGTGATGCCGGGCATGTGGGGCGATCATCTTGGCGTGGTGGATCTGGTGCTGAATAACGACAGCGGCAGCTGGAAGGTGACGCAGTCAAAAGCTGAAGCGCGCCCGATTTACGACGCTGCGGCTAAAAAATCACTGGCGGCTGAAGATAAAAAACTGGTCGACGTGCTGAAGCACGATCACGACTCCACGCGCGAATTCGTCAGCAAGCCGATCGGCAAATCCGCCGACAACATGTACAGCTTCCTGGCGCTGGTGCAGGATGACCCGACCGTTCAGGTCGTCAATATGGCGCAGAAAGCCTATGCCGAACACTTTGTGCAGGGCGATCCGGATCTGGCAAAACTGCCGGTCCTGTCCGCCGCAGCGCCATTCAAAGTGGGCGGACGTAAGAATGACCCGGCAAGCTATGTGGAGGTCGAAAAGGGCCAGCTGACCTTCCGTAACGCCGCCGATCTCTACCTCTATCCGAATACTTTGGTGGTGGTTAAAGCCACCGGGAAAGAGGTGAAAGAGTGGCTGGAGTGCGCTGCCGGACAGTTTAACCAGATTGATCCGCACAGCAGCAAGCCGCAGTCGCTGATTAACTGGGACGGCTTCCGTACCTACAACTTCGACGTGATCGACGGCGTGAACTACCAGATTGACGTCACCCAGCCGGCGAAATATGACGGCGAGTGTCAGGCGATCAACCCGCAGGCGGAGCGCATCAAAAACCTTACCTTCAACGGCAAGGCGATCGACCCGAATGCCACTTTCCTGGTGGTGACCAATAACTACCGTGCCTACGGCGGTAAGTTTGCCGGTACGGGCGATAGCCACATCGCCTTTGCTTCTCCAGATGAGAACCGCTCGGTGCTGGCGGCGTGGATCAGCGCGGAGTCGAAAAAGGCGGGAGAAATTCATCCGGCAGTGGATAACAACTGGCGTCTCGCGCCGATCCACAGCGATACGCCGCTGGATATCCGTTTTGAAACGTCACCGTCCGATAAGGCAGCCGCGTTTATTAAGCAGAAGGCGCAGTATCCGATGAAACAGGTCGCGACGGATGATATCGGGTTCGCGATTTATCAGGTGGACTTGAGCAAGTAAAAGCAAAACGGCAACGCACGTTGCCGTTTTTGGTGTTTGTTCCCTCTCCCTGTGGGAGAGGACCAGGGTGAGGGCATCAGGCCGCACATACCCGGCTTTTACGCCGCGCGATCGTCCCTGTTCGCCATCACCTTCGGCGTATTTACCTCAATCCAGTCCGCCAGCGCGGCGACCTTCTCGCTCACCTCAACGCCCAGCGGCGTCAGGCTATACTCTACGTGCGGCGGCACCACCGGATACGACACGCGATCGACAAACCCGTCCAGCTCCAGCGCCTGGAGCGACTGGGACAGCATCTTTTCGCTCACCCCGCCCATTTTACGGCGCAGATCGCTAAAACGATGCGTTCCCTGGCGCAGGGCCAGCAGAATCAGAACACCCCAGCGGCTGGTCACGTGTTTGAGCACCTCGCGTGAAGGGCACTGCTCCGCGAAAAGATTGCCATCGCGCATTTGTTCGCTGAGCGTCGGTATCGTTGTTTTCATACTTACCTTTTTGTACGTACTTACTAAAAGTTAGCTATGGTGCTAGTGTGCCACAACATCAGACAAACACGAAGGAGATTCACCATGATCGCGATTACCGGCGCCACCGGCCAGCTTGGCCATCTCGTTATCGAACAGCTGTTGAAAACCGTACCGGCCAGCCAGATTGTGGCCATCGTACGTAACCCGGCGAAAGCGCAAGCCTTAAGCCAGCAGGGGATTGTGGTGCGTCAGGCAGACTACACGGACGAAGCCGCCTTCGCCGCCGCGCTGAGCGGCGTGGATAAACTGCTGCTGATCTCTTCCAGTGAAGTCGGCCAGCGCGCAACCCAGCACCAGAACGTGATTAACGCCGCCAAAACGGCAGGGGTGAAATTTATCGCCTACACCAGCCTGCTGCACGCGGACAAATCACCGCTCGGTCTGCACGTTGAACACGTTGCCACTGAAAAAGCGCTGGCGGCGTCCGGCATTCCTTATGCCCTGCTGCGCAACGGCTGGTATACCGAAAACTATCTGGCGAGCGCGCCGCCTGCGCTGGAACACGGCGTGTTTATTGGTGCGGCAGGCGAAGGCAAAATTGCCTCTGCCACCCGCGCAGACTATGCCGCGGCGGCAGCCAAAGTGATTGCTGAAGAGGGCCACGCGGGCAAGGTGTATGAACTGGCGGGCGACCACGGCTGGACGCTGAGCGAACTGGCGGCTGAACTCAGCAAACAGAGCGGGAAGCCGGTCACCTATCAGAATCTCAGTGAAGCGGATTTTGCCGCTGCGCTGAAAAGCGTCGGCCTGCCTGCCGGGCTGGCAGATATGCTGGCGGACTCCGATGTCGGTGCCTCCAAAGGGGGACTTTTTGACGATAGCCATACGCTGAGCAAACTGATCGGGCGCGCAACGACGCCGCTGGCGCAGAGCATCAAAGCCATTCTGTAACGGCCTGACCGTTTTCTCCCGCGGCCGGGTGATTCCCCTTACCCGGCACGCACTTATATGGCATTCTGTCCTCCCGACAGATACCGAAACCCTGCTATGTTTACTGCGATAAACACGGATTCCGCGCCCCCTTTTATTCACTCCGTTGAGATGGGCAACGTCGCTCCTTTCCCCGCACTGCGCTACTGCCTGGTCTCATTCACCGCGCGTGATTACCATGACGGGCTCTTTGATAAATGGGGCATCCCTTTTCCCGTTCCGCTCAACAGCGCCGTGGTAAAACGCAGGGCGGAGTATCTTGCGGCACGCTATGCCGCGCAGCGGGTGCTGAAATCCTTCGGCTGTGACGCTACGCCGGGCAGCGCGCCGGATCGTTCTCCGGTGTGGCCTTCCGGCTGGCGGGGAAGCCTGTCACATTCTCATGAGTGGGCGCTGGCGGTCATCGCGCCAGAGGCGTCTGGCCTGACGCCGGGCGTCGACATTGAGTTTTTTGCCCCCGGGATGATGCAGCGGACAGCGCACCTGTTTACCACACCGCAGGAGCGGGAATGTCTTGGCGCCAGCCCGTTCGACGAGGGCAGCGCGCTACTCATCACCTTTTCCGCAAAAGAGAGCCTCTATAAAGCGCTCTATCCTGAGGTTGGCCGCGCCCTCGATTTTGACGCGGCCCGCGTGTGTCACATCGCGCCTGAACAGCAGAGGATCACCCTGGAGCTGACCCAGACGCTGTCACCTCAACGCGTAAAGGGCAGCCGGATCCAGGGCTATTATCAGCTCTCAGGCGACAGGGTTATCACGCTCATTGCCTGACGCCAGCAAGGGGGCCAGATACGCCATCACCATGTCGATGCCCTCCCCCGGACGGCGCAGCGGATTATGCCCCTGACCGTGGGTCTCTGCCAGCCTCGCGCCAGGCCAGGCGTTGACCAGGCATTCCGCTTCGACCCGCAATACGATGTCATCGCTGCTGTCGTGAATAACAAGGGCGGGCTGATCGACCTGCTGTAGCCCCTCATAGGCGTTAAAGCGCTGCCAGACCGCTTCGCCAATACCAAAGTACCCTTCAATATACCGTCGTAGCCTTTGCTGCTGACGACCCGGGAGATTCAGGATCGCGGCATATTTGGTGACCAGCCCGCTAAAGTGCGTCGGCGCCCCCACGATCACCAGCGCGCGGGTCCGCAATCCCGCCTTTACCGCATTAATAACGGATAACCCGCCAAACGAGTGCGCCACAATCGCGTCAAAACCCCCTTCCTGCTGCGCCAGCTGTTCAATGATTTCAATGAACTCGACGATGCTGCTCTGACGTCCAGCCGCGTTGCCATGCGCGGGGGCATCAAACCCGATGACCTGAAAGCCCTTTTCGACCAGCGTCTTGATCAGCCTGCCAAAGTGGGAAGCCCTCGACTCCCAGCCGTGGGCTAACAGCACGGTAGGTCCCTCGCTGCCCCAGCGGTACACCACCGCATGTTTACCATTACTCAAAGGGAGAGACTCAATGCGGCTCGCCAGCGCCGTCATCTCTTTATCGCCTGCACGCGTCGGTACCCGGCGCGGCGTAAAAAACCGATTGCCCAGCCAGTCGGCGGTCGCCCCCGGCACAACCCGATCCATCAGGCGGATACCGGCCTTCACGCATGACACCATCGGCGAGCGCAGGTAGGCGGGGCCACGATACTGCTGGTAGGCTTGCTCAATCAGTCGATCAAATTGCTCACTCATGGGACTCTCCGGAAACACAGGGAACAGTGGACTTAACCGCGGATGATTCAGACTGACGGATCAGGGCACGCTCTGCGTCACTGGCAACGTGTTCGTCCCAGTACGCGAGTTTTGCCTCCATTCGCTTAAACCACAGCGGCGGGATCAGCGCGTAAAAAATATGGGCGACATACCCTTTTTCGATTCCCACCGCGTAGCTGTGCGCCTGCAAATTCCAGTATTCACGACGCGGATGGGTGTGATGATCGGAGTGGCGCGTCAGGTTCAACAGACCGGCCGACGAGGCCCGGTTATTACAATCCCAGCTGTGTCGCGGCTCCACGCGCGTGCCGGGCAGACGAACCAGACCGTAGTGCTGGATATAATTCACCGTTTCAAACAGGAACTTAGAGACCAGCATGGTCACCAGGCATGCCAGCGCGCCCCGGACGCCCGCCGCCGTAAAGCAGACCGCCACGATCAGCAGGCTCATCAGCACCCCGCTCACCACCCGGTTCACCAGCATGGCGCCGCCTCGGTTCTGAAGCGACAGCCGCTGCGCTTCCACCTGCCAGGATTCAACATACTGCGACAGAGAAGAACGGATAAAGAAGCGATACACACTCTCCCCACGTCGCGCCGTCGCGCCGTCCGCCGGGGTCGCCACGTTAGGATGATGCGAATAGACGTGTGAAATCGAAAACTGCGCATCGCCGACCAGCGCCAGAAGCCAGCGCCCGACCATCATCGCCGCCAGGCTGTGGGTTTTGTGGATAAGCTCATGGGCCACCACGGTATTGGTGCTCATGGTATAGCCGGTGGAGACCGCCGCAAGCAGCAGCTCAGGCTGGGTAAGGTGATGCAGCGCCATGATGTTGTGTCCCGTCAGGGCGGAAAGCCATGCGCCAAACCCGAGCAGATCGCCCGGCGCGGCCTGCCAGATAAGGGCGAACAACGCCAGCAGCGCGGCCGGGAGCTGTAAATACGGGATGATTTCCAGCAGCGCCGGCAGCCGGTAGTGGCGATCGGCGGTGTCGTGCGTGGTTGCGTTATCGAAAAGGAGATAGCTCAGCGTCACGCAGAGCATGGAGACGACGATCCACACGCCGCCGAGCACGGTTGTGAGCGCGGTCAGCGGAAAAAAAACGCAGGGGACAAGGGCAAATCTCAGGTAACTCAACATACGGGCTCCTTATTGTTATGACTGTTTTTTGCACCGACCGGCGGGGAGAAGCAGTCCATTTCAAGCAGGTGGCTCATCACCCCTCCGGCAAGCAGCCTTTGCCGGCACGCCTGCGCCAGCGCGGGATTGCCGCAAATCACTACGCGCCATTCGGCAACCGCCGTCCGGCGGGGATAGAGGGCGCGCCAATCGTCCAGCCAGCAGGTAATGCGTCCTGCCAGCTCCATCGCCTGAACCTCACGCTCCCGGGATAATGCGTGCAGATAGTGAAAACCGGGATAGTGCTGACGCAGACGCTGCAGTTCCTGCAGGTCGAATGTGTCCTGCCGCCTGCGAACCGCGTGGATCAGCATGACCTCGCGGTGGGGATGACGCGCCAGCGCGGCGCGGACCAGACCCAGCGTCGTTCCCAGTCCCGATCCACTGGCGATAGCCAGCAGAGGACCGTTACCGTCATCCCGCTGGCCGAACTGCCCCCGGCAGTCTGAGAGCCACACCTTCCGTCCAGTCGCCTGTTCATCACACAGCAGTGGGGATAACCGCCCCTCTTCACGGCGCGTAATGTCCAGAACAATCTCTCGCCCCTGGCTCGGCCAGCTCACGGAAAAGCTCCGGATATCCTTATCCTTTTCGAGACCGACCTGAACGTATTGTCCTGGCTGAAAGGGCAACGCCTGCTCCGCCAGCAGCGTCACGCGCCATACCGTGGATGAGAGCGCAACAGCCTGCTTAACTCGCGCAGACGTCCAGGACGCGGATGCCGCGGCCAGCGTTAAATCCGATTCTGGCAGGCACTGGCATGCCAGCACGTGGCCGGCGGCAATCTCCTCCTGGCTGAGTAAATAGCTCAGGTCGACAAGCGAACGCACCTTGCCGCTCGTTACCCGGCAAAGACAGGATTTACACGAGCCGACCTGGCAGCTATACGGCAGGGAAACGCCGGCGTTGAGCGCGCTTTCGAGGAGCGTATGGCCGGACGGCAGGGGGAATTCACGTCCTTCAAGCGTCCCCTGAAAATGACCGCGTCGGGAAAACCATCTCTTCAGCATCTTATTGCTCCCCGCACAGCAGCAGCCCGTCGTCAAAGACGCTGCCCATCATCACTTTTCCGCCCATGGGCGCGGCAACGCTGACTGCCGCCAGCGACGCACCGCGGCTTTGATAGAAAAGAGTGGCCTGACTGATTTCACCCTGTGCACCGGTTGTCAGCCGCCACACCATGGACGGTGAACGCGCCTGGGCATCTTTCTGATAGGCGGCCAGCTTCAGAAGCTGCGGGTGCGCCGCCACCAGCATTCCCTGTCCGTCCGGCAGGATATTGTCGACGCCATGCAGACCACTGAAGCGCCCCAGCAGGACGGGCGCAGCCTCGTTCGGCTGCCACGCCCAGCTGCTCACCGCACCGCGGGTGGTTTCCGCCACGTACAGACGCCCCAATTGTCGGTTGTAGTAAATGCCGTTCGCAAAATGCAGGTCATCGATCAGGGTATGCAGCCCCGCCTCGTCTGCCAGCAGGACGCTGGACAGCGGCAGTCGCAGATAGTCCTCCACGCGTCCCGCGAAGCCCGTCCACCGGTGATCGCGCGTCAGCAGCCAGCGGGTTTTATCAATGACGCTGATATCATTGATGTTGTTTCCGACCGCGCGCGACAGGGCGGGTTGATACGCCAGACGCATCTGCGCGCGATTAAAGCGAAACACATCAATGCTGTCCTCCTGGGGACGGTGGTTCACCACGTAGATCCACGTCTCGCCCTCCTGCTGCCAGACATCGATACCGTGCGGGAAAAAGGCATCCGGATAGTCACCGGCTAATCGCCGCGGCCTGTCGCTACCATTGAGGTAATAGAGCGCCCCGGGCGCGCTGCCGTGTCGGTTGAGGCTGCTGGCAATTGCCCCGCCATCCGATAAGGGCGCGATATCTTCCGCGCCCTCAATGCCGGTGATTTTTTGGCACTGCTCACCGCCGCGCTCCTGCACCTGATAAAACAGTCCGGCATCGATCAGCAGATTAACCACGAACGCCAGCACGGCGCCCGCGAGGACGATAATCGTCAGCTTTTTCATGATGCGGCCAGCGCCTCTGATGACGAGAACAATGCATCAACAGCCTCTTCGCCCTGCTCGGCCAGTACGGCGATCGCCTTCAGGAAGTGCTCCAGCAACGCACGGGCGCTCGCCTCGGTGAAATAGCGCATCTGGTAATCCAGCTCGACGGACAGCCCCTCTTTCGTCTCGAGAATGTTAACCATCAGCGGGAATTCGACAGCGCCGATCGGGAGGAGAGACAGGCTGGCCTCCCACTGCCGCAGCTCTGCCAGCGGAGCATGCGGCTCGACGTTAAAGGTCGCCAGCAGCGGAAGCGGCGCATCCTGACCGTGGAAGCAGCGTGACGGCAGGACGGGCTCGTCGCGCTGCGCGAGGATGCCGTCATGGATTGCCCTGGCGACATCAGATAACGACGCACAGGCGGCGCTGTCGATACACAGCGGCAACAGCCGGACGCACTGGCCGACAAGCGCATCGCCCTGCCCGAAATCCCGCCCGGCATCCGGCACGCCGACCGGCACCGGAGAATGACCGACCACCTTCTCAAGCGTCAGGGTAAAGAGCGCATTCAGCATCGCGAAGCGGGTCACCCGCAGCTCGGCGGAGGCTTTGCGCAGCTGCGCGGTCAGGCCCGGATACGACAAGCGCTGTACCAGCCGCTGCCCCTGATACGTCCGGGAAGGTGCCAGCACGGTAAGGACGTCTGGCGTTGCCCGGCGGGCAGGAAGCGCCGCAAGACGCGCAGGTAGCGCTGCCTCGCTGACGATGTTCTGCGCACGGATAGCCTGCAGATAGCTTGCCGCAGCCGCCAGGTCAGGGCGTTTACCCGACGCCAGGGCATCGTAAAGATGCAGCAGCTCGCGCAGCATCACCATGAACGACCAGCCGTCCGCCACCGAATGATGTGCCGCGATGGCGAGCGTGGTTTTCCCCTCATGGCGGACCAGCAGCAGTCGGGCAAGCGGCGCGGCGGTCAGGTCAAAGGGACGCGCGGCAAACTCAGCGAGACAGGCGGCAGGCGCCGCGTATTCCTCGCTGATATCGACGGTGGGCGCCAGGGCCACCTGAAGTTCGCCTGCGTCAGTGAACTGCATACGCAGCGCGTCATGGCGCTCGCACAGCAGTTGCCAGGCGGCAAGCATGATCTCGCTGTCTACGTTGCGCGGCGTTTCAATGACGCCGCCGATCGTCCCGGCCAACCGCCCGCTTTCATCCCGCGCGGCCAGCTGCAGAAAACGCTGCTGGCTGTCTGCAACGGCATAGCGCGTGTCGGGGCGCAATCCGGCCTGTCCAAAGAAGCCGTCCACGCGCATGGCGTTAACGCTCTCTTTCACTGCCGCAATAAAGCGGTCGATATCCTCGTCCGTGTGCGCGACCGAGACAAAGCAGTTACGCCCTTCCCAGATGAAAATGCCGCGCAGCATCAGGTGGTGGAAGAGGATGTCGTAGTTGCCGTTGAATTTGAAACGGAACAGGCTGCCGGCAGAGACGATCTCAATCGGCGTACCGGTTGCAGAGAACCAGGTATTTAGCGACATCGTCAGACGCGAGGTTTTTTGGTTGATGTCGTCATACAGCGCCGGGTGGGCTTTGATGTACTCCAGCACGGCTTTGCTTGCCGCCATGGTCAGCGGATGCTTGGAGAAGGTACCGGCAAAGAAGATCAGTTCAGCCTGCGGCCAGGAGTCATCGCCATACTGCCAGAATCCGCCGTCGATACTGTCCATAAAGCGGCTGGAGCCTGCAATCACGCCGATCGGCATACCGCCGCCGACGATCTTACCGTAGGAGGCGATATCCGCCTGAACGCCGTAATACGCCTGCGCGCCGCCGGCCGCCAGACGGAAACCGGTGATCACCTCGTCAAACATCAGCGCAATATTGTGGGTTGTCGTCAGCTCGCGGAGGGTATGCAGGTATTCGCGCGGCTGATGATCGGGATAACGGCTCTGCACCGGTTCGACGATCACCACCGCCAGCTCGGCGGCATAGCGAGCGATAAGCGCCAGGCTCTCTTCGCTACCATAATCGAGCACCAGCAGGTCGTCCACCAGCGATGGCGGCGTACCGGCGGCAATCGGCGTGGCGCGCTCGGGGGTTTCTCCGCCCTGCTGCCGCCCCAGAATGCCGTCAAACACGCCGTGATATGAGCCGCTAAACAGCGCGACTTTATTTTTCCCCGTCACGGCGCGCGCCAGGCGCACGGCGCTCATTACCGCTTCAGAGCCGGAGTTACAAAAGGCCACCCGCTGCTGGCCGGTCAGCTCGCTGATAAGCGTTGCCACCTCGCCCGCCAGCGCGCTTTGCGGCCCGATCTGCATGCCCCGCGCCAGCTGGTCGGCAACGGCCTGCTGTACGCAGTCCGGTGCATGCCCCAGCAGGTTGGCACCAAACCCCATCGTAAAATCAATATACTCGTTGCCATCAACGTCCCAGATGCGCGAGCCCTGAGAGCGTTCCCCCACTAAGGGGTAAAGCATCTCTTTGGTGGATAAACGAAAGCCCGCAGAGGCCCGGTTATCCGCCAGCACGGCGCGGTACTGCTGGGCATTGCGTTTCGACCCGCCTGTTCTATCGACAAACCGCTGGGTGAGCTGCGCCAGATGCTGGTCGCGCTCGGTGCCCAGGGAGACCTTTTTCGTCTCTTTTTTAAACCAGCTGCTGTGCGCGCTGGCCTTCACCGGTGCGGCCGGGGTGGAGACAGGCGCTGGCGCGATGACGTCCGGCATCGTTGGCGCGACGGGCATCGGGAGAGTCTGCGCCGTGCCGTTGAGCAGCGTGAGCTGCTGGGACATAAGCTCCAGCTGGCGGGCAATCAGATCCTGAACCGCACCAGGCACCGGCTTGCTGGTTTCCGGCATAGCCACGACAGGCTGCGCCGCCTGCCCGGCGGTTTCCGGGGTGCTGAGCGGAGCCGCAGCCGCCGCTGGCTGCGCATGCTCCACCACATAACCGATCACCGCGTCCAGCGTATTGAGCTCTTCAAACAGCGCGCGTACCGGGATGGCCACGCCGTAGCGGTCCTTAATGGTATTGATGGCATCCAGCAGCACCAGCGAGTCCGCCCCCATTTCCAGGAAGGGCAGTTCGTCGTCAAGCGTGGCGGGATCCGCCTCAAGAAAACCGGCAATAATCGCTTTTATTTCAGCGGCTAAATGGTGTTGATTTGACATAGCGTCCTCTTTTGCAGATGGGGTCTGCGCTGGCGTCTCATCCGCCAGCCAGTAACGTTTGCGGCAGAACTGGATGGCAGGCAGGGTTAACGCCTCCCGCGTGGTCGCGTGGTACAGCCCGCTCCAGTTGATGTCGTGCCCGTGCTGCCACAGCGTTCCCAGCAGCGTCAGCAGTGATTTGTACTCATGTCGCCGATCGCCTGCGGCCAGCACCCGGTGACGGCGGTCGGTGGCGGTCACAAATTTGCCCAGCGAACTGTCCGCGCTCAGATCGATAAAGGTGAACTCACCCTGCGCAAGCACGTTTTGCACGCCCTGAAGGAAACGAACGGGCTGGCGAATTTGCCGGGTCCAGTAGTCGGCGTCGGTTTGGCCGCACGCCTCGCCGTTCAGGTTGCTGTAAAACGGGATCGTCCCGCGGGTGAAGGTGACGTTGTTGACCAGCCACTCGCGCCAGGCACCGAGGATCGGATCCATCATCGAGGAGTGAAATGCGCTGGCGGTTTTAATTTTTCTGGCGTGGCCACCCTGAGCAGAAATGGCCTGGAGACAGGCGTCAATCGCCGTCTGGCTGCCTGCGATGGTGGTCAGCGTCGGAGTGTTGAATGCGGCAATATCAATGTCACCCGCCCAGGGTGAAATCATCTGACGCACCTCGGCTTCGCCGCTGAAGACGACCACCATCGCCCCTTCCTGCGTCAGGGCTGACATCAACAGCGCGCGCTGATGAACCATAGCCAGCCCGTCGTCGAGCGAGAGATAGCCTGCGATGACCGCCGCGCAGTACTCTCCCAGGCTGTGCCCCAACACGGCTGCCGGACGGGGTCCAAACTGCATCACGCTCTGAGCAAGCGCGTAGCTACAGGCAAATAAGGAGAGCTGACAGGTTCTGGCGCAGCGCTGCCAGCTATCGTCACGGGCAAACAGCGCCTGCGTGATATCAATCTGATAACGCTGCCGGATGGTCGTCGCCAGCGCGTCAAACTGGGCGCGATAGTGCGGCAGATGGTGATACAGCTCGGCCCCCATGCCGATTTGCTGGGTGCCCTGCCCCGGGAAGAGCCAGACCTGAGGCTGGGCTTTACCTGCTTTGCAGGCCGTGAGCTGCGCAAGGCTGTCCGCCAACTGGGCGCGGTCCGCGCCATACGCCACGCCGCGATAGCGGGCCGCGTCGTAGCGGGTGTTCACCAGCCGACACCAGGTGGCGATATCGCTCTCCTGACATGTCGATAACCCTTTTTTGACCGCCTCCCGCTGAAGGGTAAACGCCCCTTCATCATGTGAACCGATCAGAAGCAGGCCGTGGGGCGCAGCGGGCTCCTGGCGTTTTTCCACCGCTGGCGCGCTGCGCAAAATCACGTGACCGTTGGTGCCGCCGAAGCCGAAGCTGCTTACGCCCGCGTAGCGTGCGTCACCATCGGCATGCCATGAGGCAGGCTGCGCACCGCTTACCTCAACATGACGGCTAATCGCCGCAATATGCGGGTTTTTATGCTGGAAATTGAGGTGCGGCACGTATTGTCGGTAGTGCAACATCAGAGACGTTTTCACCACGCCCAGCACGCCCGCCGCCGCCTCCAGGTGGCCAATGTTGGTTTTAATCGACCCCACCTGGACAGGTGCGTTTTTTTTCCGGTCCGCAAATACCGCTTCCAGCGCCTGATATTCAATCAGATCGCCCAGCGCCGTTCCCGTCCCGTGCGCTTCGATATAGTCAATGCTGTCGCTGTCCACTCCGGCATACGCCATTGCCTGCCGGATGACCGCCTGCTGCGATGGGCCATTTGGCGCGGTAATGCCGTTGCTGCGGCCGTCCTGGTTCACGGCACTCGCCACCAGCGTGGCATAAACCCGATCGCCATCCGCCAGCGCCTGCGAAAGCGGCTTGAGCACCACAACGCCACACCCTTCGCCACGAACGTAGCCATCGGCGCGGGCATCAAAGGTTTTACACCGGCCGTCGGGGGCCAGCATCTGGGCGTCGGTGAAGACTTTTTGCAAATGCGGCGTCAGCGCCAGATTAACGCCTCCGGCAATGGCCAGAGAACTCCGTCCGGCCCGCAGGCTTTGCATTGCCCCCTCTATCGCCACCAGCGAGGAAGAGCATGCCGTGTCGACGGCGATGCTTGGCCCTTTTAAATCATAAAGATAAGAAATTCGGTTGGCCGCGATGCTGTGCGCGTTGCCTAAGCCGCTGTAGGCCGAGACGTTATCGCCGCAGGCCAGGGCATAGTCGCTGGCGCTGATCCCGACATAAACCGCCGTATCGCTCCCGCGCAGGGAGGATGCCTTAAGGCCGGCATCGGTGAGCGCCTGTTGAACGGTTTCTAACAGCAGACGATGCTGTGGATCGATATAGACGGCTTCGCGGGGAGAGATGCCGAAGTAGCCTGCATCGAAGGCGTCGACCTCGTCAAAGAAACTGCCTTTACGGTTAAAGCCGTCAAAGGACGAGGTACGCCAGCGCTGCGCCGGGATCTCGCCGGTCGTGCTGTGGCCCTGCTGCAGCAGCGACCACAGCGCCTCCACGCCGCTATGCCCCGGCAGCTCCACGCCGATACCAATCACCGCAATGGCGCTATCCGCGACGACGGCGCTGACCGGCCGGACCGCAGCGGGTTCTCCCAGCGCGACCGCCAGCTGATTGATGGTGGGATAGTCGTAAATCAGCGCGGGAGAGAGCTCGCGGCCCAGCCGCTGTTCAAGCTCGCCAATGACGCCCACCGCCTGCAAAGAGCTCAAGCCAAAGCCGGTAAACGCGTCATCCCACCGGGATTCGCCGATCGTCGTGTTCAGCGTGTTGCCGATTATCCCGGCAATCAGCTCCGCCAGCGCGGGAGGGGTTTCCCCCGCGTGTTCAAGCGGTTTTGACGCGTCCTGGCGGCTACGCCAGGCCACGTCCAGGGTCCCCTGCTGATACATCATCTTCGCGCGGGTGCGCTGTAATTTCCCGCTGGTGGTGCGGGGGATTGCCCTTCGTTCGACAAGGAGCAGTTCATCCAGCGTAATGCCGTGGCGCTCCGCCACCGCCGCGGTCACGGACGGTGCCA
This sequence comes from Enterobacter sp. C6, assembly GCF_008122455.1. NCBI lineage: Bacteria > Pseudomonadati > Pseudomonadota > Gammaproteobacteria > Enterobacterales > Enterobacteriaceae > Enterobacter > Enterobacter sp. C6. The sequence continues at coordinate 47,084 of NZ_QPFW01000249.1, read as the reverse complement.
GCGTCGCCATATCGAGATCATTTTTATGGCGCGTCATCAGCTCAAGCAGCGCTACCGGGCGCTCGTCTTCACTGGCAAACACGCAGACCGTCGCTTCCGCCAGCGCGGGAGCGGACTGGCGGATCGTCTCTTCAATATCCGTCGGGTAGTGGTTCTGGCCGTTGATAATCAGCAGCTCTTTGAGCCGTCCGGTGACGTACAAATGGCCGGACTGGAGAAAACCCATATCGCCGCTGCGCAGCCACGGGTGCGGATCGCCTGCCAGAGACGCCCGGAAGGTTTCGCGCGTGGCGGCATCATTGGCCCAGTATCCGGCGGCAACGCTCGGACCACGCAGCCATATTTCTCCGCTCTCACCGTCAGCAAGCGGCTGATGGTGGTCAGGATCGACAATACGCACCTCGGTATCAGTCAGAGCCTGCCCGCAGCTCACCGCACCGGCCTCGTCCGACACGCGGAGCCCCTGCCCTTTGTCCATTCCGGTGACGATGAGCGTGGTTTCCGCCATGCCGTAGCAGGGCAGGAACGCGCCGGGCCGGAACCCTGCAGGCGCAAAGTGTTCGCTAAACTGCGCTAGCGTGGCGGGCCGAATCGGCTCTGCGCCGCAAAAGGCCGCATCCCAGCGCGAAAGATCCAGTGCCTCAGCCTGCTCTCGGCCAATCTTACGCACGCACAGCTCGTAGGCGAAATTAGGGCCGCCGGAGGTCGTCGCCTGATAGTCGGAAATCTGTTTGAGCCAGTTGAGGGGGTTTTTCATTAACATCATGGGCGACATCACCCGACAGGGGAAGGCGCCAAACACGGGCTGCAGTAGCCCGCCAATAAGCCCCATATCATGAAAATGCGGCAGCCAGATCATGCCCCGGCTTTCGCTGTGGTGGCCGAAAAAGCGGTGAATGGCATGTGAGTTAGCCCACAGGTTGCCATGGGTCACCATCACGCCTTTCGGGGAGCCCGTCGAACCCGAGGTGTACTGTAAAAAAGCCAGATCGTTGTCTGCTACCGGAACGGGGTGAAATGCCCCGGAGAAGGTGCGTTCAAGATGATGCAGACGATAACCCGCAGGTAGCGCAGCTGTGTCTGGTTTGTCGAAGGTAAAAATAAGCGGGGATAATGGAAGTGATAGCTGGCCTAGCGTTTCTGCCCCCCTGGCTGTCGTAACAATACAGTCCGTTTGCGCATTACGTAATACGCCGGCAAAACGCTCCCACGCGCTTCCTGACGATTTTGCGGGCATCGGGACGGGAACCGCCACCCTGCCGGCGTAAAGACAGCCAAAAAAAGCGCCAATAAAATCTTCACCATCCGGATAAAGCAATATGACCCTGTCGCCACGCTGCCCATACTGCATTAAAGCTTGTGCAAGCGACGCGGCGCGCTGGTGTAGCTGGTCATAGCTTTGGCTGTGAATTTCACTGGCGCTGCGGACGAATTCAAATGCCGTCTGAGTAGTCTGTTGAACAGCAAGTTCGGGCAAAAGCTGGTTGAAGGAATGATATCCCCTGTTAAACAACTGATGAGACGGCATCATAATTCGCTCTATATTTTCAAATGTAATGAGGGTGAAAAGATTATTTTCCGGCGCGGCCAGCCAGCAGATCGTTACAGAAGTCGTTCCAGACCTTCAGCCACAGATCGACACGCTGTTCCATCTCGGCGTAGCGGTCTTCCGTCAGCGCCTGGCAGAACAGGATCCATGCATCTTCGGAGTGACCATCTTCAATGGACTCTCCCGTTTCGCTTTCTACATGGATGCTGTGATAGCCCTTCGTGACGTCAATATCCGTTGCTTTATCAACACCTTTTGCCCACGGCTTGGCGAAGTCATGGAAGACGGTCTCGGCCACGGCCAGCAAACCCACCAGCTGGGTATAGTCGCCATAGGCATTCTCGAAGGTTGCGCGGCAGGCCAGAGAGCTGGACATCGGCAGCCAGGATTTCACCTCGTGCTCCGTCATCCCCAGCTGCTGGATGGTCGTAAAGAATTGCACGTAGTGCGCCAGCGCGGGCTGGCCGTTGTAATTGCCCTCGGCGTCTTCGCCAGGGTGGAAGCCCAGCTCATCCAGCAGGTTGATTTGCAGCAGAAAACGGGCCGCCATTTTCGCCTGCGCGCCCAGCGGCGCTTCCAGCTGTTTCGCCGCGCTTAATGCTTCAATAACGGCATCGGTAAAGACTTGCGCAAACGCGTGATAAAATTCCAGATGGAATACGCGCATCTGTTGAATATCAACTTCGCCGCTGTTCATTTTTGCCAAAATAGGGCTGCGCATCAGCGGATGGGATTCAATCCGGTCAATAAGCCTGTTGGCAAAGGCGCGGTTTTCGGTATAAACGTGCTTATCTACGGTCGCGACAATAGCGTCCCGACCCAGCTGGCGGGTATTCAGTAACGTTTTCATTTTTATTTCTCAGGTAGGTGATAGTTTACAGGGCGGAAACCCTGCCAATTGCCATTACAACTAACGCATACATTCCACAGCTAAACGGTATAACCTGCACATATTTAAATGGCAGATAAAAACACGATGCAATCAGCAGCACCGGAATACCCACCGAAAGTATCATCATGCAAATAACGGCATAATATTTATAGGTATAAGACACGGCGAGGTCATCAATACACATGCCATAGAGCATGGATATTAACGGCAGCATAATAAAGGCAATATGTGCCAGCCTTAACATTCTGCGATTTAAATCGGTATAGTTTTCATGTCCTTTGGGGGCGCGAAACGGTCCCTTAAAAGCGTACATCCCCATTAACCCACCCATCATTATGCCGACGACAATACCGCTCCAGCCAAAGGCAATCAGTATTGCACTGAGATTAGCCACTTTCTTTCTCCTGTTTAGTGGTGCACAAAGGTAAGGCGCCTGAGAAAATACAAGCACCTTTATTTATTAAAAATAAAATCAAATATAACGATTAAAAATCCGGGTATTCTTTAGCCGTCGCGTATGTAATCGGTTTTTCAAATCCAGGAATGGTGATGCCATTCATATCAATCTTAATATCTTCCTCATTAATCCCTTGCTGGCCAAACAGATAAATGACATTGAGTTCACCCTGCGAAGCCGCCTCATCATACGCGTTAGCCTGACGTCGCACCTGGCGGTTACGCTGCTGATACTCCGCAAACACCGCTTCCCCATAGCGTTTGCGCAACCATTGATGGGTAAGCTTTGGCGAGTAAACCACCCCCGTGGCATTATTACCGCCAAAGCCTTTTGAATTTATAAAGGCAATCTGCCCCTGGCCTTCCTCTAATTTGCAGTCCTGAACAGGTATGGTTAAGCGTGCGTTGTTCACCTGTGGCGCAATGTGCGACACGCTTTTAATTCCCGGCAAAATGCCATAGCGGAAGACGCCGAGGCAGCTGATGAGCTGGTCGCCGCTGGCGGGCCCCAGGGAGTGACCAAGATACGATTTCACCGCCGTCACCGGCCAGTCGCGAATCGAAAAGGCTTGCGCAACGCGGTCAAAAATATCCGCCTCGGAGACGCAATTCTTAGGCGTGCTTGAACCGTGCGCCTGAATAAACGATCCCTTCTGCACCGTCTCTATCCCCGCCATCGATACCGCTGAGGCTACCGCTTTCGCCATGGTGATGTAGTTCCCCGGCCCCGGTGACGCGATAGAACGCTTAAAGCCGTCAGCGTTGATGAAGACATTCCCCACCGAACCGTGGATCTCTGCCCCAAGCTGCAGCGCCAGCTCGTCGTCCATTAACACGACGTACTGGCTGGATTCTGCGATCACAAAACCGCAGCTGTTGCCAAACGGGCGGCTGCTGTTGCGCCAGTCGGCCGTTTCCGTTTCATCAATATGCTTAAGCTTGCTCTCCGTTGCCAGGGCGCCCATGGCATCGAATCCTTCAATCACCTCTGAGGTGACCGGCGCTTCGGCGCTGCCCACAACGGCAACGCGAATGCGCCCCGCTTTAATATCTTCAACTGCCGCATTCAGGTTATACAGAAACGTGGCGCATGCCCCCAGCGTGGCGCTGGTATGACCGACGCTACCCAGCACATACGCATTGAGGAAATCGGCGCACATGCTGTTCAGGCCCAGCGGACACTGTTTGGCGCTGACGCGATGGCCTTTCAGGCGCGACTGGAGCATACCGCCAAAGCCATAATCGTCGAGCTGTCCCATGATATTGCCCGAATAGACCCCGAGCTGATCCGGCGTGATGTTGGCCTGTATCTCTCGCCACGGGATCCCCAGGGCGTTGATGGCGTCTGACGCTCCGACAATCGCCATTTGTAGCGCCCGCGGATGGAACTGCGAATTGTAATGGTCACCCGGGCGGAATCCCTGCGGCAACAAACCTGCAGCCTGAACCTCCGTGCGCAACAATGCCTCAATTTTACAGTCCATCTCTCCCTTAACGGTAATACGCACACGCTGATCCGCTAATTCTTCAACGTGCCATCCCGCCGGTAAGGGTTGAGGTAATTGTCTGGAAGATATATTAAAACTGAATCCTTCTTCGCCTGAAACCATATTCAATTTTGCATGGCTGACGATAGCATCGACATCAAAATAGTCGCGCGTAATTTTTCGGATAAGGGTTCCCTCAAGCGCCTCGTCTTTTATCTTCGCGGCAGCCTGAGCAGGTGTAAATCTTTTACCGGAAATGTCGCAATATCCGCCCTCATCATATTTAAGCACGCCCATCAGAATGGCTAACGATAATAACGTCGCTTGCCTTTCCTCTTCTGATAATGACTCAATAATCATTCGACGAAATGCATGATGTGAAGAACTACGACCAGCTGGACCATAGCCGCCAAAAGCCGTTATTACGGGTAATTTCGCCATAATTCATCCTGTAGTGGTCGTGGATTTATTTTGTTAAGTAAGTGCGATAATTTCAGATATTAGTTTACAAATTACCAACAAAAGCTAATATGAAAATCCAGCCAAAATGCTGACTTTTTTGGCCAGGACAACGATGAGCTACCAAAAATAATAGTCAAAACAGGTATTAATCAAAAATGACAAATACACAAATAGGATTTGTGTTATGTGAACGCATGCTAAGTTCCGGTCTCAGTCTTCCGATTGAAATGTGGAAAGCCGCAGCCAGTAGCTATTTAGCCGAGCAAAAAACAACATCCCACGCAGACACGCACAAACCGGAGACGTCTTCATTCAGGCTCTGTCGTCCGGAGAATATACTGAAAGTTCATACTATTGGCATAAATAACGAGCCCATCCTGACGCACAGTGGCTTCAGCATTACCGCCGATACCACCCTTGCCGCAGACAGGCACTATGACGTTATCTATCTTCCCGCCCTGTGGCGCAATCCTCGCGCGGTGGTCAGACAACAGCCTGAACTCCTGGCATGGCTTAGCGAACAGGCGGCGCGAGGGACCCGCATCGCGGCCGTCGGAACGGGCTGCTGTTTCCTGGCGGAGTCGGGATTGCTCAACGGGAAACCCGCCACCACCCACTGGCACTACTTCAAACAGTTCTCGCGCGACTACCCCAACGTAAAATTACAAACCAAACATTTTCTCACGCAGGCCGATAATATTTACTGTGCCGCCAGCGTCAAAGCCCTCTCAGATCTGACCATCCATTTCATCGAAACGATATACGGGAAACGCGTAGCCACACATACCCAGCGGACCTTTTTCCATGAAATTCGAAGTCAGTTCGATCGCCAGTGTTACAGTGAAGAAAACAAACCGCATCCGGATGAAGATATTGTTCAAATTCAAATCTGGATAAAAGCAAACTGCGCCTCGGATATATCTATGCAAAATCTTGCCGATATGGCTGGCATGAGTTTGCGCAACTTCAACCGTCGCTTTAAAAATGCCACCGACATGTCCCCCCTGCAGTATTTATTAACCGCCAGAATTGAATCCGCCATGACGATGCTGCAATCCACCAATTTGAGCATTCAGGAGATCGCCAATGCGGTTGGATATCAGGACATTGCGCACTTTAACCGCCAGTTTAAGCATAAAACCACGGTGTCACCGGGGGATTATCGTAAGACGGTCCGGGCAAAGATGTTTAGTGCATAAACTCCGGTCATCTCTGATAATAAAATAGATGACCGCGAGGAGGCTCACCGTGCAAGGCGTACCGGAACAGTTTAATGATGAAAGAGACAGCGCGCGCTTTCGCCATCTGGCGCAGCTGCCGGGCCTGGAGCTTTATCATGCCCATATTTCTGACTACGCCTTTGAGCCTCACACCCATGAAGCCTTCGGGATCGGCACGATTGAAACCGGTGCCGAGCGCTTTCGCTATCGCGGGACACAGCATCTCGCGGCGGAAAAATCCGTCGTTACCATGAACCCGGACGAGATCCACACCGGCGAATCCGCCACCGAGGGCGGCTGGCGCTACCGGATGGTCTATATCGAACCCGACCTGCTGGAAGAGGTGACCGGCCTCCGGCACTGGTGGTTTAGCGACGTAACGCGTCATGACCCGCTGCGCTCGCAGCAAATCGGCAGGCTCATTTACGGCCTGTGGCACACGGACGATCCGCTTGCGCAAAAAGGATTACTGCTGGATCTGATTGAGACCTTCCAGCCGTTTGCTCATCACGCGCCGCGGGTTCAGGAAGGTGCGCACCGCTTTGAACGGGTACGCGAGTATCTGCATGACAACTATATGCGCGCTCTGACGCTGGACGAGCTCGCCAGCGTCGTTTCACTCAGCCCGTATCATTTCCAGCGCCAGTTCAAAGCTCATTTTCACGTGACGCCACATCAGATGCTGATGGCCATTCGCCTCTGGCGCGCCAAAGCGTTCCTCACGCACGGCATGCCCGCGGCAGAGGTCGCCGCCGCAACCGGGCTGACCGATCAGTCGCATCTCACCCGCGCGTTTACCCACCGCTACGGCATTACCCCCGTGCGCTACCAGAAGCAGGTCACCCGGCGCTAATGCGCAACCTCATACAATACGCGCGCATTTGCCCCACCTACACTGAGAACAGCGTAAATACCTGTGGATGGAAAAATGATTAGTGGAGTGTTGTATGCCCTGCTGGCCGGGATGATGTGGGGGCTGATTTTTGTCGGCCCGCTGATCGTACCCGAGTATCCGGCAATACTGCAGTCGACCGGCCGTTATCTGGCGCTGGGGCTGATTGCCCTGCCCCTGGCGTGGCTGGGACGGGCGCGCTTGCGTCAGCTCAGCCGTCAGGACTGGGGGACCGCGCTGGCGCTGACCATGATGGGCAATCTCATCTATTACGTTTGCCTCGCGAGTGCCATTCAGCGTACCGGTGCGCCGGTATCGACCATGATTATCGGCACGCTGCCGGTCGTCATCCCCGTCTTTGCTAACCTGCTCTACAGCCACCGCGATGGCAAACTGGCGTGGTCAAAAATGGCACCGGCGCTGATCTGCACCGCCCTGGGGCTGATATGCGTCAATATTGCCGAGCTGCGTCATGGGCAGGCGGATGTTGACCTGTGGCGTTACGGTTCTGGCATTCTGCTGGCGTTCATTTCCGTGGCGTGCTGGGCATGGTATGCCCTGCGCAATGCGCGCTGGCTGCGTGAGAATCCGGACAAGCATCCGATGATGTGGGCAACGGCGCAGGCGCTGGTCACGCTGCCCGTATCCATCGTGGGATATCTCGGCGCATGCCTCTGGCTGGGCCATCAGCAGCCGGACTTCACCCAGCCCTTCGGGCCAAGACCGTGGGTGTTTATCGGCCTGATGGTGGCGATTGCGGTGCTGTGTTCATGGGTGGGCGCGCTGTGCTGGAACATTGCCAGCCAGAAGCTGCCGACGGTGATCTTAGGGCCGCTGATTGTCTTCGAAACCCTGGCCGGGCTGCTTTATACCTTCCTGATGCGCCAGAGCGTGCCGCCGTTATTCACGGCCTGCGGGATCGCGCTGTTGGTCATAGGGGTGGTGATGGCGGTGAGAGCGAAGCCGGAAAAACCGCGGGTTATTCCGGCGTCGGAGATGTAATTTTTGCTGGGTGGCGTAGCCGCCACCCAGCAAACCCTTAAAACGTTTCCCAGTTCCCTTCTGACGCCGCGGCTACAGGCTGCGATTTTGGCACATAGGTTTTCACCGGTGCCGCTTTAACCGCCTGATTGCGGGTGATTTTGAACACCGCTACCGCTTCGTTCAGGCGTGCAGCCTGATCTTCCAGCGCAGCCGCTGCGGCCGCAGACTCCTCCACCAGCGAGGCGTTCTGCTGGGTCACGCGGTCCATCTCGGCTACCGCCTGGCCCACCTGGTCGATACCGCGGCTCTGCTCGTCAGAGGCCGAGGCAATTTCGCCCATGATGTCGGTGACGCGGGTAACCGCATTGACGATCTCGGCCATCGTGGCGCCGGCTTCGTTAACCAGCTGCGAGCCCGCGTTCACGCGCTCACCGGAATCATCAATAAGCGCTTTGATCTCTTTCGCCGCCTGAGCGCTGCGCTGCGCGAGGGTACGCACTTCCCCTGCCACCACCGCAAAACCACGGCCCTGCTCGCCCGCGCGCGCCGCTTCCACCGCCGCGTTCAACGCCAGAATGTTCGTCTGGAAGGCAATACCGTCGATCACGTTAGTAATTTGCGCGATTTTGCTGGAACTGGTGGCGATCTCATCCATCGTACGTACGACGCCTTCAACCACGTTACCGCCCTTCTTCGCCGTTGAGGAGGCGTCCAGCGCCAGACGGGACGCCTGACGCGCGTTATCGGCGTTCTGCTTCACGGTTGCTGTCAGCTGTTCCATGCTGGCTGCCGTTTCTTCAAGAGAAGCGGCCTGCTGCTCGGTACGGGAAGAGAGATCGTTACTGCCCGCAGAGATTTCGCCTGCACCGGTGTAAATCGTATCTGCGCCTTCACGCACCACGCCCACCGTGTTCGCCAGCGAGGTTTGCATCTCCTGAACGTTGCGCGCCAGGATGGCCATCTCATTTTTACCGTCAGCCTGAATCGGCTGGGTTAAATCCCCTGCCGCAATGGCGCGAATATGGTTAATCACCTCTTCCAGCGGCAGCAGCAGCACGCGGCGCATAGCAATCCAGCTGGAGATAATCACCACAATCACCAGCAGCATGACCGCAGAGAGGATCCACAGGATGTGCTTGTAATCACTTTCGTTATCCTGAATGCCTTTATCGGTGAGCGCGGCCTGCGCTTCACGCCATTCACGATAAACCGCCTGCATCGCGTTTTGTTTTTGTTCGGCATTCTGCTTGAACATATCTTCCAGATTGCCCTGGCTCAGCAGAACGTTCATTTGCGTCAGCGTTGTAGAGTAATTACGGTACTGCTCCTCAAGGCGATTAGTCAGGTTCTCATCCAGGCCTGGCGTATTCGGCAAGGCATAGTATTTATCGTAATGAACCTGCGCTTCAGTCAGCAGATTTTTCGCCGTGGTCACCAGCTCATTCAGCTGACCGCCGTTAATTTGAGAGGCCATGCTGCTTTGCAGGCGCAGCATCCCGCGGTTCAGGGTGACGCGCGCCTGGTTCAGACTGATCCACGCATCGGTAAACTCCGCCACGTTCTTGCTGGAGAGCTGCGCCACGGTGAAGTTGTCTTTATCGTTGTTCAGGGCGTTGATAAAGATACCGGCGGAAATCACTTGCATGATGCCGAGCACGAGCAGCACCGAAATCAAAAGGGTAATGACTTTTATACGTTTAAACATGCGTTGCCTTTGTTATATGCAGGTTTGTCTGACGTGGATATATCGGCAGGCGCAGCGGGTTGTTTACTGTTTCTCCACCTTTAAAAAGTTTCGAAACCACTTTCCTGAGCCCATTCAGAGAGTTAAATCGGATATTTTTTTGTGATCTGCATCTCACTTTTTCCCGTCCCTCTAAAGGGTTATAGCGCCGGCTTAAAGATGCATTTAATATGCATCTTATATTATTGATGACGAGGTAACTGCTATGGCCTTTCGCGACCAACCCCTTGGCGAGCTGGCGCTCTCCATTCCTCGCGCTTCTGCGCTGTTCCGTAAATACGATATGGATTACTGCTGCGGCGGTAAGCAAACCCTGGCGCGTGCGGCTTCACGCAAAGAGCTGGACGTTGAGGTGATTGAAGCAGAACTGGCGCAGCTGGCCGAGCAGCCCGTCGACAAAGACTGGCGAACCGCTCCGCTCGCGGAAATCATCGACCATATCATCGTGCGATACCATGACCGTCACCGTGAACAGCTGCCGGAGCTGATCCTGCAGGCGACCAAAGTCGAGCGCGTCCATGCCGACAAACCTTCCGTACCGCGCGGTCTGGCAAAGTACCTGACCCTGCTGCACGAAGAGCTTTCCAGCCACATGATGAAAGAAGAGCAGATCCTCTTCCCGATGATTAAACAGGGAATGGGAAGCCAGGCGATGGGACCCATCAGCGTGATGGAAAGCGAGCACGATGACGCGGGTGAACTGCTGGAAGTGATCAAACACACCACCCACAACGTCACGCCGCCGCCAGAAGCGTGCACAACGTGGAAAGCGATGTACAACGGCATTAACGAAACGATCGACGACCTGATGGAACACATCAGTCTTGAGAACAACGTTTTGTTCCCGCGGGCTTTAGCGGGGGAATAAAAAAGGCCGCTGCGGCCTGATGCCCTCACCCCGACCCTCTCCCACAGGGAGAGGGTGCAAAAACTAAAAACGGCAACTGACGTTGCCGTTTTGCTTTTACCTTACGCCTGCCATCCGTTTCTTACCGATAAACACCCAGCCCAGCCCCAGCGCGATAAACCACAGCGGCGTGACGATAAGTGCCTGGCGGGTATCATCTTCCAGCGTCAGCAGAACCAGCACGAAGACGAAGAACGCCATGCACACCCAGCACATTAGCTTGCCCAGCGGCATCTTGTAGATCGATTTTTCATGCAGGTGTGGACGCTGCTTGCGGTACACCAGGTATGAACAGAGGATGATGCTCCAGACGAACATAAACAGGATCGCAGAGACCGTGGTGATCATGGTGAACGCGCCAATCACGCTTGGGTTCACGTAAAGCATCACCACACCGCCCAGCAGGCACATGCAGGAGAAGGTCAACCCTTTTGCCGGTACCGCACGCTTAGAGAGCTTGGCGAACGCGCTCGGCGCCACGCCTTCCTGCGCCAGACCAAACAGCATACGGCTGGTGGAGAATACGCCGCTGTTGGCAGACGAGGCAGCAGAGGTCAGCACCACGAAGTTAATCAGGCTCGCGGCAGCAGGCAGGCCTACCAGCACGAACAGCTCGACGAACGGGCTCTTGGTAGGTACCACGGAGCTCCACGGCGTCACGGACATAATGATGACCAGCGCGAAGACGTAGAACATGATGATACGCACCGGAATGGAGTTGATGGCGCGCGGCAGGGACTTCTCCGGATCTTTGGTTTCCGCAGCGGTCGTTCCGACAAGCTCAATCCCCACAAACGCGAACACCGCAATCTGGAAACCAGCAAAGAAGCCGCTGATGCCTTTCGGGAACCAGCCGCCGTCATTCCACAGATGGGTAAACGACGCCTGAACGCCGGTTGGTGACTGGAAGTGGGTAAGCACCATTACCAGGCCCACCACGATGAGCCCAACAATGGCCACGATTTTGATCATCGCAAACCAGAACTCCATCTCACCGAACATTTTGACGGTGGCGAGGTTCAGGCTCAGCAGCAGCACAATAACCGCCAGCGAGGCCACCCAGTCCGACAGCCCCGGGAACCAGAACTGCGCATAGGCGGTAATCGCCACGACGTCCGCCATACCGGTGACGACCCAGCAGAACCAGTAGGTCCAGCCGGTAAAATAGCCCGCCCATGGACCGAGCAGGTCTGAAGCGAAGTCGCTGAAGGATTTGTATTCAAGGTTCGAGAGCAGCAGTTCACCCATTGCACGCATCACGAAGAACAGCATAAAACCGATAATCATATAAACGAATATGATTGACGGTCCGGCGAGACTGATGGTTTTGCCTGACCCCATAAACAGCCCGGTACCGATGGCACCCCCAATCGCAATGAGCTGAATATGACGGTTTGTGAGATTGCGCCGTAGCGACTGTTCGGACGACGCCTCTTCGTCGGCGACGACTTTGACCTGATCTACCATGTGATATTTTCCTGTTTATGCCTGTCTGTGTTGTTAAGGCTCTTCTGGCCTTTAAATACGTCAAAAGATGACGTTCCCTTGTAAGGGCTAATCGATATTAGGTAAGAATCGGCGGGATGAATACTATGATTTAGATATTATGTTAATAATATGTTGAAAGTGAGTGTCATATCACTCATACAGCGCGAAACAGCTCACAAAAATACACGCAACAGTTTCGTTTGCAAGATAAAATGTTGATAGCACCGTAACTATAGGTTTTTACACTATTTTCCTCTCCCCAACCGGGGAGAGGAAATAAGAAAATTCGATTACAGAATTTCCAGCAGCTCGACTTCAAAGACCAGGGTGCTGAATGGCGGGATGGACGCGCCAGCGCCGCGCTCGCCGTAGGCCAGGTTATGCGGGATAGTCAGTTCCCATTTGGAACCCACTGGCATCAGAGTCAGGGCTTCAATCCAGCCTGCGATAACGCCATTTACCGGGAACTCAGCCGGTTCGCCGCGCGCCACGGAGCTGTCGAACACGGTACCGTCGATCAGCTTACCGGTGTAGTGCACGCGAACGTGGTCGGTACGCGCCGGGATTGCGCCGTCGCCCTGATTGATCACGCGGAACTGCAGACCAGACTCGGTGCTGTTCACGCCTTCACGCTCGCGGTTCTCTTCCAGATATTTCACACCTTCGGCGGCCATCTCTTCAAAGCGCGCACGACGCACGGCGTCAGCACGTTCGTGGATTTCGCGCAGCGCACGGTGCACGACGTCAACCGGAACGGCAGGCTGTTTGCCTTCCAGCGCGTCAGCGATACCCGCCACCAGCGCTTCTGGTAACAGACCTTCCAGGCCGGATTCGCTCAGCTGCTGTCCTACCTGCAAGCCGATACCGTAACTTGCCTGCGCTTCGATAGTGTCAAAAGTCGGGGTGGTCATGGGTTTTCCTTCCATCACATTTAAAGTAGCGGGCAGCATATCAGCCATGCCCTTATGGGTAAAACTTTGTCTGAAGTTAAGGTGACAAACCGCGACGAAACAGAAACAATAGAGATAACCAGGATTAATCCCGAACTGATGTCACGGATGTCGGGTTTACTACGCCGTTCAGGCAGTTAGCAAACTATACTTCGGGGCACAGGATAAAAAATACGCGGAGCAGGAGGAGTGCCATGCCCGGGCGATTTGAACTGAAACCTACCCTGGCGAAAATCTGGCAGGCGCCGGACAATTTTCGCATCATGGACCCGCTGCCTCCTCTGCATCGCAGAGGGATCATCATTGGTGCGCTGATGGTGATTGTGGGCTTCCTGCTTCCTTCCGGGGGCGATGATGTCGATACCGCCCCCGTCACCCGCAATGCCCAACTGGACATTCAGTCGCAGACGCGGCCGCAGCCTGACGCACAGCCGATGCAGACGCAGCTCGTCTCCCCGTCTAACGATCCGGGTCAGGTTGCGCCGGTTGAGCCAGAGCCCATTCAGGATGAACAGCCGCAGGATCAAGCCGCCACCCCGTCTCAGCCTCAGACGCAGCAGCCCACCGGCATTGAGCAACAGTGGCGCTCCTATCGCGTAGAGCCGGGCAAAACCCTGGCACAGCTGTTCCGCGACCACAACCTGCCGCCAACCGACGTGTATGCCATGGCGAAGGTGGAAGGTGCGGGTAAACCGCTCAGTAACCTGCAGAATGGTCAGATGGTACAGATTCGCCAGAATGCCAGCGGGGTGGTGACAGGATTAACGATTGATACGGGAAGTGGACAACAGGTACTGTTTACCCGCCAGCCAGACGGCAGTTTTATCAGGGCGCGTTAAGAGCCCGGATCTCTAAAACGCAAAACGCCGGCACAAGGCCGGCGTTTCGACGTGAGCAGAGTAAAAAATTACTCAGCTACAACGTTAACAACCAGTTTAGCGAACACTTCGCTGTGAACCTGGAAGTCAACTTCGTGCTCACCAGTGGTACGCAGAACGCCGTTCGGCAGACGAACTTCGCTCTTAGCCACTTTAACGCCTGCAGCAGTAACTGCATCAGCGATATCGCGGGTACCGATGGAACCGAACAGTTTACCTTCGTCGCCAGATTTAGACGCGATGGTAACGGTGCCCAGTGCGTTGATTGCTTCAGCGCGAGCGTTAGCAGCCGCCAGAACGTCAGCCAGTTTGGCTTCCAGTTCAGCGCGACGTGCTTCGAAAAACTCTACGTTTTTCTTGGTAGCTGGAACAGCTTTACCCTGTGGAACCAGGAAGTTACGTGCGTAACCCGCTTTAACGTTAACCTGATCACCCAGGCTGCCCAGGTTTGCTACTTTATCAAGCAGAATAACTTGCATTACCTTATCCTCTTAAAGTCGTATTAATGGACCGTGCCCGATTACTGATGACGATCAGTGTACGGCAGCAGGGACAGGTAGCGAGCGCGTTTGATAGCGCGAGCCAGCTGACGCTGGTATTTTGCACGAGTACCGGTGATACGGCTTGGGACAATCTTACCGCTTTCGGTGATGTAGTTTTTCAGCGTTGCGATATCTTTATAGTCGATCTCTTGAACGCCTTCCGCGGTGAAACGGCAGAACTTGCGACGACGGAAATAACGTGCCATATGGCTAGTCTCCAGAATCTATCAAATCAATCTGCTCGGCATGCAGAACCATTTTGCTCAGGCCGTTCTTTGCCTTGTGGCAAGAGATGAACCCCTGAACGATTACTGCGCTACCGACCGTTAAACTGTGAGTAATGGCCTGGTTTTCGTGTCCGCTAATAATAACGGGCATTTGGCACCACGCCTGCCGGTGAAACCCGGCTTCCTCTTGCACAGAACGATGCTCAAGCACGAACTGGCAATGCGGAATTCCTGATGGACTGACCTTTCGAAGGGGAGCCCTGCATACGATGCCGGACAACGCCAGACGGTTGGTCATCAGAAATTACTCTTCAGAATCCCCAGCATCAGAATCATCTGCGGTTTCGTTTGCGAAATCATCGCGACGCTCACGGCGCTCGTCTTTCGCTTTAACCATCGGAGATGCTTCGGTAACTGCGTTTTTGGTACGCATAACCATGCTGCGGATAACGGCATCGTTGAAGCGGAAGGTAGTTTCCAGCTCATCGATCACTTCCTGCGGCGCTTCAACGTTCATCAGAACGTAGTGTGCTTTGTGCAGTTTGTTGATCGGGTAAGCCAGCTGACGGCGGCCCCAGTCTTCCAGACGGTGGATCGTACCTTCTGCACCAGTGATGGCAGCAGAGTAACGCTCGATCATACCCGGAACCTGTTCGCTCTGGTCAGGATGGACCATAAAAACGATTTCGTAATGACGCATCGAATTGCTCCTTACGGATTATTCAGCCTCCTGTCTGGGTCAGCCGAGGCCCGGGGAGGCAAGGAACGTGTTAAAGGTCGGCTGAAAAATTGACGCGTCATAATACTTGCGCGCCCCTGGAAACTCAAGCTGATTGCACAAATAATTCGCACAAAGCGCGAAGCGGGTCTAAGTGGGTGATTTAAAATTGGTCACACCCGGAAGCGTTGTTTTTTTGAACAACTGCATCAGAAATGGTCACGCATCCCCGCCGGATGAGTGATTACACTTTAATCAGAGATCACCTGAATTAAAGAAGGAGCATCCCCCCTCTCGCAGCACGCAGTCGTGGAGCGCATATCATGAAAAAAATCGCATTAGCCATAGTGGCGGCGCTTTTGCTCAGTGCAAACGCGATGGCAGCCATCAAGATAGACAGCCGACAGGCCAGAAACATGGATGATGTGCAAAGCTTGGGCGTCATTTACATCAATCATAATTTCGCCACGGAAAGTGAAGCAGATCAGGCCCTTAATGAAGAAACCGATGCGCAGGGCGCAACCTATTACCACGTGATGTTAACCCGTGAGCCCGGCAGCAACGGCAACATGCACGCCAGTGCAGATATTTACCGATAACGCATTAACGCTAGCACCAGGAAAGCCAACAACGAGAACATAGCCATAGTTGACGTTGCCCCCTGCCCGGGGGCTTTTTTTTGTGAATGGCTCCGGAATACCACCGGTTACAACTGTTTTTAGGTATTCCAGAGCGCTTATTCACTTCTGCCCGTAGTAGGCATTCGGGCCGTGCTTGCGCATGAAATGCTTATTCATCAGATAATCATCAATCCCCTGAAGCTGTGGGTTGATGCCGCGAGCAATCCACGCCATGCGTGCCACCTCCTCCATGACAACCGCATTGTGAACGGCGTCGTGGGCATCTTTTCCCCAGGCGAACGGGCCGTGCTGATAGACCACAATACCCGGCGTATGCAGCGGTTCGCTTTCACCCAACGTTTCGATGATAACCTTCCCGGTGTTGAGCTCGTATTCGCCTTCCACTTCAGCCTGCGTTAATGCGCGCGTGCAGGGGATGTCGCCAAAGAAGTAGTCCGCGTGGGTCGTGCCCAGCGCCGGGATGGGCAGCCCGGCCTGGGCCCAGGCCGTCGCGTGCGTGGAGTGGGTATGCACCACGCCGCCAAGGGACGGATAACGCCGGTACAGCGCCAGATGGGTTGCGGTATCTGAAGAGGGACGCCATTTTCCCTCCACGACGTTTCCGTCGAGATCCACCACCACCATATCGTCTGCTTTCATGGTGTCATACGCCACGCCGCTCGGCTTAATCACGATCAGCCCCTGCTCGCGGTCGATAGCGCTTACGTTGCCCCAGGTGAAGGTGACCAGGCCATAGCGCGGCAGATCCATGTTGGCTTCAAAGACCTGCTGTTTAAGCTTAAGCATGTTCAGCCTCCAGCAACCCTGCCCGCGCCATACGTTCGCGCACCCAGTCCCGCGCCTTCGCCACTTCCGCTGCCGGGTTGTCCGACGTCTCGCTCCACATCTCAATCAGGTAAGGCCCGCAATAGCCTGTCTCTTTGAGCGTTTCGAAGCACCGTTCAAAATCCACCACCCCGGTGCCGAACGGTACGTTTTTAAACACGCCAGGACGGGTATCTTTGACGTGCACCGCCACGATATGCCCCATGCCTGCCTGCAGCTCCATCTGCACGTCGTTATCCCATGCTGACAGGTTGCCGATATCGGGATAAAGCTGGAACCACGGGTTATTCAGATAGTGCGCGTAGCCCAGCGCCTTGCTGATGGAGTTCATTAACGGGTAGTCCATGATCTCCATCGCCAGCGTGACCTGCGCGCGGCTGGCCATCTCAACGCTCTCTTTCAGGCCGTCACGGAAACGACGGCGCGTTTCATCGTTGGCTTCCTGATAGTAAACGTCATAACCCGCCAGCTGGATCACGCGGATACCGACATCCTGCGCAAAGCGAATGGCTTTACGCATGATCGCCAGCCCCTGCGCGCGTACGGCATTGTCTTCGCTGCCGAGCGGAAAACGACGGTGGGCGCTCAGGCACATGGACGGCACGCGCACGCCCGTTTCAGCAACGGCGCTCACCAGTGCCAGGCGCTGTTCGCGGCTCCAGTCGAGGCGAGAGAGACGCTCTTCCGTCTCATCCACGGACATTTCGACAAAATCGAAGCCCAGCTGTTTTGCCAGCTGTAACCGCTCCAGCCAGCACTCCCCCGCAGGGAGTGCCTTTTCATAGATGCCAAGCGGGACCTGTTTTGACAACATACCCGCTCCTTAGCCCCAAAGCTGAGCGATTGAGCGTTTGAACTGACGCGCCGCTTCCACCGGAGACGCCGCATCACGAATACTGCGACCGGCAATAAAGACGTGAATCGGAATGCCCTTGAACAGCGGCAGATCTTCCAGCGCCAGACCGCCGGTGACGGTGACTTTAAAGCCCATATCCGCCAGACGTTTGATCGCGCTGATATCCGCTTCGCCCCACGCCACGCCTGCGGCCTGCGCGTCGCGGCTGCGGTGGTACACCACCTGCTGAATGCCCGCATCGCGCCACTCCTGCGCCTGCTCCCAGGTCCAGAAGCCGGTCAACTCAATCTGCACGTCGCCGTTAAACTCTTTTGCCACGTCCAGCGCGCCCTTGGCGGTGTTGATATCCGCACAGCAGATCACGGTGACCCAGTCAGCATTTGCTTCAAAGCACATGCGGGAGAGGATTTTGCCTGCGTCGGCAATTTTGGCATCTGCCAGCACGATTTTATGCGGATAGAGCGCCTTCAGGTCGCGAACGGCACGCACGCCCTCGCCCACACACAGAATGGTGCCCACTTCGATGATATCGACTTCTTCCGCGATCAGGCGGGTGGTTTCGTAAGCGTGGGACAGAGTTTGGTTATCCAGCGCAACCTGCAACATAGGTAATGACATGTTCAATTCCTCTTAGACTGCCGCCGCTGTGGCGTTATCAATTAAATCCAGCACGTCCTGCTCGGTACGGCAGGCGCGTAAACGATCGAAATTAGCTTCGTCATCAAACAGATTGACGATCTGCATGATGCCCACTTCCTGGTGGGTGTTAGCATCCACGGCGGCCATGGTGATCAGGATGTCGACCGGGTCGTTATCTTCGTGGTTGAACACCAGCGGCGTTTTCAGCGTCACCAGTGCGAAGCCGGTTTTCTTCACGCCCTCTTCAGGACGCCCATGCGGCATTGCCAGCCCTGGCGCTATCACAAAATAAGGGCCGTGCTGCGCGACGCCATCAAGAATGGCCTGGTAGTAACGCGGCTCGACAACGTCAGCCTTAACCAGCAGATCCACGCTCAGCTTCACCGCTTCCTGCCAGGTGCTGGCCTCAGCCTGTAAAAGGATGGAGTTATTCTCTGCCAGCGAATCACGTAGTTTCATGTGGCGTCCTTACTTCACGTCTTGTGGGAAGTGCTCTTTGATCACTTCCAGCAGTTTTGGTCCGAAATCCGCAGTCGACAGCATGTTGCGCACGCCCACCACATATTTATTGCCCGACACGCTAATTTCGCCGGCGATATGGGTAGAGGCGATGATGATGTCCGCGCCGTTGAGTTCACTTTTGTATTCACCCACCGCGCAGCTGTTCACCGTGTGGTCGATGTTTGACTGGGTTAAAAACTGGTCCACTTTCATCTTCATGATCATGGAGCTGCCTTGCCCATTGCCACACACAGCCAGGATACGTACGGTCATAATCGAAACTCCTTAATGAGCAGAGACTTCTGCTGTTTGTTTTTCCGCATCTTCTTCAGCTCGCAGCGAACGGCCAGCGAAGAACATATAAGCCAGAGCAATCAGGATGATGACGGCCATAAAGACCACCCCGACGGAGGCAAAGCCCTGCATCATCGGCGGTGCCAGAATTGACCAGTCCGCCATGCCCATCCAGGCACTCATACCGGTGAGCTTCACCGCCCACACGCAACCAAAGATTTCCACCATGCCCATGACCAGGCAGATCTTGAGCGCCGCGCGCCAGCCGCCGAAGTGGTTAGCGAAGACGCCGATGGTGGCGTTGGAGAAGAACATCGGGATAAAGCCAGGAATAATCAGGATTGAGGAGCCGCAGCCGACCAGGATGCCCACCGCAATCAGCTGGCCGATGGTGCCCCACATAAAGCCCCAGACCACCGCGTTTGGCGCGAAGCTGTAGATAGCGGCACAGTCAATCGCCAGCACCGCGCCTGGGATCAGGCGCTGGGAAATACCGTTGAAGGCTTCCGACAGTTCGGCGACAAACATACGCACGCCCTGAGTGATGATGAAAATGGCCACCGCGAAGGAGAAGCCGGTCTGCAGGATATAAACCGTCCAGTGCGTTTTACCCGCCATCGCCTGAACAACGTCAATACCGAAGGAGAGCAAAATGGCGCCGAAGAAGATGGTCATCACAATCGCGGTTGAAACGATGTTGTCATGGAAAATATTCAGCCAGCCCGGCAGCTTGAGGTCTTCAACGCTCTCTTCTTTTTTGCCCAGGTACGGTGCAACTTTATAGGCAATCCAGGAGGCAAACTGCTGCTGATGGCCGATGGAGAAACCGCAGCCGTCAGTCACTTCCTGAGTAGGCTTGTACATCATGTTGGAGGTGATACCCCAGTAGAGCGAGACCAGCACCGCGGTGCAGATAATCGTGGTCCACATTGGGTAGCCGAAGATATAGAGAGAAACCGCGATCAGCCCCGCCTGCTGGAACATGATGTGGCCGGTGAGCATGATGGTGCGAATACCGGTAATACGGCGCAGAAGCACGTAAATGATGTTCAGCGCCAGGGCGAGCAGCACCGCATACCCCACCCAGCTATAGGCATCACCCATGCGTTCAATGGTCGCCATCATTGAGGCGTATGTGTCAGAGATGGCACCGTTGATGCCATACACTTCCGACATTTTGGCGACGACCGGCTTAAAGGTGCTGGTCAGAATGCCTGACCCCGCCTGCAACAGCATGAAACCGATAATGGTTTTGATGGTGCCTTTAATAATCACGCTGACGCTTTTGCGCAGCAGGATATAACCCAGACACGTCACGATACCCAGCAGCAGCGGGGCGTTGGTCATTACCTGATTAAAGAACACGGTAAAGACGTTGTAGAGGATCTCCATAACTCTCTCCAGAAATGAGAACACGAGGGGCAATCCCTGTGTGGTTGGTGCCATCACTCTATTAATCACAAATAATCACCACAAGATTGCATTTGATTATTTGTGACGTATCACGCAATTTATTTCCATGGTGTTAGTAATGATTTTCACTACCGTACATGAGAAATAAATTAACCTTTATAATTCATGCAATTAATGCTTAATACTGGATAGTCTAACAAGGAATAAGTGCAGAGTACGTGAAGTTGCGCAGATAAAATTCCGCATTTTTGCCATTGCAAAGCGCATCAAATGGTGCCAGCATTAATCACAACAAATCACAATGTGATTACTTTTGATTAAACCAGGAGTCAAAACGATGAGTAAAGTGAACACCATCACCCGTGAGTCATGGATTCTGAGCACCTTCCCGGAGTGGGGCAGTTGGCTGAATGAAGAGATCGAGCAGGAACAGGTTGCTCCTGGCACGTTTGCAATGTGGTGGCTGGGCTGTACCGGTATCTGGCTGAAATCAGAAGGTGGTGCCAACATCTGCGTCGATTTCTGGTGCGGCACCGGCAAGCAGAGCCACGGCAACCCGCTGATGAAAAAAGGCCATCAGATGCAGCGCATGGCGGGCGTAGAAAAACTGCAGCCGAACCTGCGTACCACACCGTTTGTGCTCGATCCGTTTGCCATTCGCCAGATCGACGCCGTCCTTTCTACTCACGATCACAACGATCATATCGACGTGAACGTGGCGGCTGCGGTGATGCAAAACTGTGCTGACGATGTGCCGTTTATCGGGCCACAGACCTGCGTGGATCTGTGGATCGGCTGGGGCGTGCCAAAAGAGCGCTGCATCGTGATGAAGCCTGGGGACGTGGTGAAAATTAAAGATATTGAAATTCACGCGCTGGACGCCTTTGACCGTACGGCATTGATTACCCTGCCTGCCGATCGGAAAGCCGCGGGTGTACTGCCGGACGGTATGGATGAGCGCGCGGTTAACTATCTGTTTAAAACCCCTGGCGGCTCCCTGTACCACAGCGGCGACTCTCACTACTCCAACTACTACGCGAAGCACGGTAACGAGCACCAGATTGACGTGGCGCTGGGCTCCTACGGCGAGAACCCGCGCGGTATTACCGACAAAATGACCAGCGCCGACATGCTGCGCATGGCGGAAGCGCTGAATACCAAAGTGGTGATTCCGTTCCACCACGATATCTGGTCAAACTTCCAGGCCGATCCGCAGGAGATCCGCGTACTGTGGGAAATGAAAAAAGACCGCCTGAAGTATGGCTTCAAGCCGTTCATCTGGCAGGTCGGCGGCAAGTTCACCTGGCCACTGGACAAAGATAATTTCGAATATCACTACCCACGTGGTTTCGATGATTGCTTCACCATTGAGCCAGACCTGCCGTTCAAGTCCTTCCTCTGATTGTGCAGCCGCATCGCCAGACATGATGTCTGGCGATGTCATATTTCTTTTAGTAATTTCACGCTATTTCAAATATCATCTTTTCAAATCAATTCTTATCGGAATAGCTCATGACGGAAGCGCAACGGCATCAAATTCTCCTGGAACTCCTGGCGCAAACCGGGTTTATCACCGTCGAGAAAGTGATCGAACGTTTAGGCATCTCCCCGGCAACGGCGCGGCGGGATATCAACAAGCTTGATGAAAGCGGCAAGCTGAAAAAGGTCCGCAACGGCGCGGAAGCGATCAGCCAGCAGCGCCCTCGCTGGTCTCCGATGAATATTCATCAGGCGCAGAATCATGATGAAAAAGTGCGGATTGCCAGAGCCGCATCGCAGCTGGTGAATCCCGGCGAGAGCGTGGTCATCAACTGCGGCTCCACGGCGTTTCTGCTGGGCCGTGAAATGTGCGGCAAGCCGGTGCAAATCATCACCAACTACTTACCGCTCGCCAACTATCTCATCGACCAGGAGCATGAGAGCGTGGTGATCATGGGCGGGCAGTACAACAAAAGCCAGTCCATCACCCTTAGCCCTCAGGACAGCGAAAACAGTCTCTATGCCGGGCACTGGATGTTTACCAGCGGCAAAGGCCTGACGGCAGATGGCCTGTATAAAACCGATATGCTGACCGCGATGGCGGAGCAAAACATGCTTAACGTTGTGGGCAAGCTCGTTGTGCTGGTCGACAGCAGCAAAGTGGGCGAGCGCGCAGGGATGTTATTCAGCCGTGCCGAACAGATCGACATGGTGATCACCGGCAAAGGCGCCAACCCTGAGATCCTCCAGAAGCTGGAAGATCAGGGCGTAAAAGTGCTGTGCGTTTAAAGGTGCTGGCGGAAAAACGCTACCGTGGCATCCAGCGCCGTTGGCGTGATGCGGTGGCGGACGCCCGGTTCCCACAGACAGGTCAGATTACCGTCCAGTCCTGCATTCATTAACGCCTGCTGCAGGCGGAAGGTTCCCTCGGGCGGGACCACATCATCCGCGTCACCGTGCCACAGCAGCAGCGGGCGATCGGCCAGGCGCGGCAATGCCCGGGTCACTTCCCACTCTTCGAGCGTCGCGGTGATTTCTGCTAAATCCTGAGGGGGAAAGAGCGTCTTCGCCAGCGACGTAAAATAGCCCGAGCCCATCAGGCAGGCGACAGACTGCACTTCAGGATGATGCGTCATAATCCCCAGCGCCGTCATACCGCCCATCGACGCTCCAGCCACGGCCAGACGATTGTCGGCCACCAGCCCTGCCTCATACAGCGCATCGCGTAGCCCGGCAAACTCGGTCAGACTCCCGTGCAGAATGTGCCAGAACTGCCCAAGACGCGCCTGTTCGTTACCCATAAAGCGTGCGCCGTGGTCGGGTGCATCCGGCATCACTACCCGAAACCCCGCCTGCGCCAGCGCGACGGCAAAATAACTGTAAACCAGCTTCGATGAGGTAAACCCATGATAAAAAACCACAACAGGCAGCGGTTTATCACGTTTACCCGCTGGCATCGCGTGTAAAATTTCATGGTCGCCGAGGTGGCGTATTTCAATTTCAATCATTGTCGACCCTGTGCGAATGTATGATTCATAATGTTGAGAACTGGGTTACGCTTTCACGTCATTTTCATTCGAAATATACGTCCCAGATAACACTTCGGGAACATTCCCCCAAAACTAAATTCACAGACAACTACACTATGGCTATCAGGAAACGAGATATGGTTATGCGCAGGTTTGCTGCTTTATTGCTGGTGTTTCTGCTCAGTGGCTGTAGCGCGCTGCAGGGAACGCCGCAACCCGCTCCACCGGTCGCCGATCATCCGCAGGAGATTCGTCGTAATCAGACGGAAGGATTACAACGAATGGGCACCATCTCCGCGCTGGTTCGCGGCTCTCCGGATGACGCAGAAGCGGCAATAAAAGCACAGGCCGTCGCCGCCAAAGCAGATTATTACGTCATCATTATGATCGACGAAACCATCATAACGGGACAGTGGTATTCCCAGGCCATTTTGTACCGTAAATAATGGTTTACCTTTGAACGAGATTTACACTGCTTTGCGTCCATAGACATTTTCCTGTCCACAATAAACTCCATGCCCGCGTCAATGGAAGGGAGTTTATTTGCGAAGGATTGCCCGGCGGATACCGGATATATGTGAAATGGAGCTGACGATGAAACGAACTCTTGCTTTGACCTCACTGTTGCTCTCAGCAGGCCTGCTGAGCACCACCGCGCAGTCAGCAGAATTCGCCAGTGCTGATTGTGTGACTGGCCTGAATGAAATTGGCCAGATCTCCGTGAATAATATCTCGGGGAGCCCGCAAGACGTTGAACGTGTCGTGGCATTAAAGGCCGATGAGCAGGGTGCTTCATGGTATCGCATCATCCAGATGCAGGAAGATAACCATATCGACCACTGGCGGGTACAGGCCATTCTCTACGTGTAATCTCCCTCCTGATAAAAGCCACTTATTTTTAGTGGCTTTTCGTTTTTGCAAATTTTTTATCTTATAAAAAACAAATCAAGAACAATAAAATAACATTTTGTTACATTAAACCAGTAAACGTAATCCCCGCTCTGCCGTTGAAGAACCATACCTTTTCAATGATGAGCAATTTATGATCAACATTTTTCGCCGCGCAGGCCTGGGTGCGAAGCTGTCACTGCTTACCGGCATCAGTGTCGCCACGCTGTTTCTGCTTTTCACTTTTCTGCTCAGTCAAAAAGCCAGCCAGCAGCTTGAAGCCCTTGCGGTAGAAGATCTGCATAATCAGTCCACCGGCATGGTCGACATGGTGCAGATGTTTAACACCAGCCTGAGTGAAGAGGTTGAGAGCTATACCCGTCTGTTCACCACCTTTTTACCGCAGCCCCTGAACATTGATGCTTCCCAAACCCAGACAATTAACGGGCTCAGCGTTCCGCTTCTGAAAGGCGGAGATACCGGGCTGCATGAAAACAACACGCTTTCGGACGCGTTCCTGAACCGTACGGGAGCCATTTCGACGCTGTTTGTACGCAGCGGTAACGACTTTGTTCGCGTAGCCACTTCCCTGCGTAAAGAGAACGGCGAGCGGGCAATGGGTACCGTTCTGGATAACGCCAGCCCGGCCTTTGCCGCCGTCAACAAAGGTGAAGTCTACCGCGGCCTGGCGCTGCTGTTTGGCAAACGCTACATCACCCAGTACCAGCCGGTTAAAAACGCCGAAGGACAGGTCATTGCGATCGTCTTTGTCGGGGTGGACATCACCCACTCCTGGAACGTCATGCGTGAGAAAATCCTCAACCGCCGCCTGGGCGAGAGCGGTCACTTCTTCGTGCTGGATCGCAGCAACGGCAAAACGCGCGGGCAATACCTTTTCCACGCCAGCGAAGAGGGAAAACTGCCGAAGTGGGACGGCACGACGCAGCAACAGCTTCTGAGTGATAAACCCGGCACGCTGGAGCGCGTAAGCGACGACGGCCGCACGCTGAAAATGGCTTATACCCCGCTGCCAGGCTGGAACTGGACTATTGTCGGCGAAGTGGATAAATCGGTACTGCTCTCAAGCGTCACCGCCATGCGCGACGGTTTCCTCCTCGCCGGTACGGCCTTATCCATCCTGTTTGCTGGCCTGTTTGTAGTCCTGATTCGCCGCGTGCTGACCCGACCACTGCGCAATGTGATCCATCTTGCCCGGCAATATGCCGCAGGGGATCTCCGTTCCAGCCTGCCCGTGACGCGTCAGGACGAAGTCGGCCAGCTGATCGACGCCATCAACGGCATCGGTGGCGGCCTGCAAAAAATTGTCCTGCAGGTCCGCGAGGCCGCAGGTGAGATCCATTCAGGCACCAACGCGCTAGCCGCCGATACGGGCGAAATTTCAGAGCAGATCAACAAGCAGGCCAGCAGCGTGGAAGAGACCTCCGCCAGCATGGAGCAGCTGGCCGCCACCGTACAGCAAAATGCCGCCAACATGGAGCAAACGCAGCAGCTGGTGGGTGAAACCTCGCTCGCGGTTCATCAGGGCGGTGAGACGGTCACCCACGCGGTGTCGACCATGGACGACATTCGCGAAGCGTCAAAACGCATCGCAGACATCACGCGCGTGATCGAGTCCATTGCTTTTCAGACCAATATCCTGGCGCTGAATGCGGCCGTGGAAGCGGCTCGCGCGGGCGAGCACGGTAAAGGGTTTGCGGTCGTCGCGCAGGAAGTTCGCGCCCTGGCGGGACGCAGCGCTAACGCGGTGAAGGAGATTGAACAGCTGATTGGCGATACGCTCAGAAAAGTCAGTGAGGGTCATGCGCTGTCTGAACAGACGCGCCTGGCGATGGATGACATCATCATTCATATCGATAACATCAGCCAGCTGGTCACCGAGATTAACCATGCCTCACGCGAGCAGTCCGCCGGGATCGGTCAGGTGAACCTCGCCATGACCCACATTGGCGAAGCGTCGCATATCAATGCCGATCGCATCTCACGCAGCGAACAAACGGCTCAAACGCTGCGCGAGAAGGGTTCACACCTGGCTCAACTGGTGAGCCTGTTCCAGCTAAAAGGCTAGCCGACTCTGCCCGTCGCACGCAGCAGCAGGTCACTTTGCACCTGCTCGCTCATCACCGTTCCGCCACGGGTATCCAGCATCATGCGGCACCACGCCTGCGCCACCGGGGGCGACGCGTGCCGCAGCATTTCGCTCCCGGCACTCAGCAGGAAAAGCTGCTGGGCGATCTCCCGCCCCTGCGCCTCCTGCGGTTTACGCAGTTTTTGCTGAAGCTGCCGCCAGCTGCGGTCGAAGTGTCTGTCCTGCCCTTTGACCTGTGCAAACTCATCGGTAAGCCGATCGTGTATACCCGGCTGCTTCGCCAGCACGCGCAGCACGTCCAGGCACATGATGTTGCCGGACCCTTCCCAGATGCTGTTCACCGGCATCTCGCGATACAGGCGGGGAAGTTCGCTCTCCTCGCAGTACCCGACTCCGCCCAGCGCCTCCATCGCTTCAGCGACAAACGGGATGCCCGCTTTGCACACGCTAAATTTCGCGGCCGGGGTAAACAGCCGTGCCCATGCCGCCTCCTGCGGATCCGCGCGTTTATCCCAGGCCCGCGCCAGGCGGAACAGCAGCGCCGTTTGCCCCTCCAGCACCAGCGCCATCCGGCTTAGCACTTCGCGCATGAGCGGCTGATCGATAAGATTTTTGCCGAAGGTCTGGCGCTGATGCGCATGGTACAGCGCCACGGAGAGCGCACGGCGCATCAGTCCGTGGCTGCCCAGCGCGCAGTCGAAACGCGTCAGCCCGCCCATTTTGAGGATTTGCCGTACCCCTTCGCCTTCTTCCCCCAGCAGCCAGCCGGAGGCATCAAGGAATTCCACCTCGCAGCTGGCGTTGGAGCGGTTCCCGAGCTTGTCCTTAAGGCGCTCCAGCCGGACGGCGTTGCGCTGCCCGTCAGGTAAAAAGCGCGGCACAAAAAAGCAGGATAGTCCGCCCTTCGCCTGGGCCAGCACCAGATGCGCATCGCTTTGCGGGACGGAGAAAAACCATTTATGTCCCACCAGCCTATAACTGCCGTCGCTGCATTTTTCCGCTTTGGTGGTGTTGCTGAGCACGTCCGAGCCGCCCTGCTTTTCCGTCATCCCCATACCGATCAGCAGGCCGCGCTTTTGCGCGCCGGGCGCAAGATGAGGATCGTAGCGATCGCTGAGCAGCGGCGTCAGCCAGTCGTGAAAGGGTTTGGGGAGCGCCTGCTGCAGGAGCGGTGTCGCGGCAAACGTCATGGTGACAGGGCACAGCGTGCCCGCCTCTACCTGAGCATGAAGCACAAAGCGTGCGGCCCGCGCGACAAACGCCCCTTTACGCGCCTCCTCTTCCCACGCCAGGTTATGCACGCGGTTGGCACACAGTCCCTGCATCAGCAGGTGCCATGCCGGGTGAAAGCGGACGTCATCCAGCCGCTCCCCGGTGGCGTCATAGCGAAGCAACTCCGGCGGATTCACGTTCGCCAGCCTGCCCAGCTCCAGCGATTCCGCCGTACCCAGCTGCTGACCAATGCTGGCGAGGAGTTCGATATCCCACTCGGCCCCTTCACGCGAGACCGCATCGCGCAGGGCGCAGTCGGAGAGGAAAAGGTTACTGTTGGAAAGCGGTGCAGGTTGATTGAAAACGGTATGGGTCTGCCAGTGCATGCTGTCTCCCTCCTTCAGTGGCAATGACGATAAGTATGGACAGACCGCGCACACGCTGCATGGGAGGGGAGTCACACGTTCACGATCCCGCTGATATCATTCGTGAAATAGCTCACAGAACATAAGAATAAACTATTTCATGACTTCGCTTTTGTTGAATAATTTATTCTTACCCTTTTCAGTGAGGATCGTTATGCAACCGGATGCGCACAAGCGAGCATTAATTGCAGGCTCCATTGGTAACTTTATCGAGTGGTATGAGTTTGCGGTCTACGGTTTTCTGGCGACCGTCATTGCGAAAAACTTCTTCCAGCTTGAAGGGGAAGCGGGGCTCACCAGCCTGATCCTCACCTACGCCTCGTTTGCCATCGCCTTCTTCTTCCGCCCGCTGGGTGCGGTGGTGTTTGGCCGCATCGGCGACCGGATTGGCCGTAAGCCGACGCTCATTATTGTGCTGGTGCTGATGACGCTCGCTACCGCCGCCATCGGCATTGTGCCGGTCTATGCCAGCATCGGGATTGCCGCGCCGCTCATTATTACGCTGCTGCGCATCCTGCAGGGACTGTTCGCGGGCGGCGAGTACGGCGGTGCGGTCTCGCTGATGACGGAGTTTGCCCCGCGCGGCAAGCGTGGGCTCTATGGCGCGTGGCAGTCCTTTACCGTGGCGCTGGGGCTGTTAGCGGGTGCAGGCATCGTGGCGCTGCTCTCTGCCCTCCTCACGCCGGAAGCCCTGCACGACTGGGGCTGGCGCATTCCTTTCTTCCTGGCGCTGCCCATGGGCGTCGTTGCGCTGTGGCTTCGTGTCAGTATGGAAGAGACACCCAGCTTTGTGCAGCAGCAGGATAAACCGGTTGTCGCTCAGGCAGATACTGCCGCCACGCTCCGGGCCATCGCGATGGGGATTGGGCGCGTAATGGTCTGGTCTGCGGCGGGGTACACTTACCTGGTGATTATGCCGACCTATCTGCAGTCGGCGCTGCACACCGGGTTTAACCAGGCGCTGCTTATAGCGGTGATTTCGAATATTGGTTTTGCACTCACCATCATTCCGTCGGGGATCCTGAGCGACCGGATCGGGCGCCGCACGGTGATGATTATCGCCACCGCGCTGCTGCTGATCCTCGCCCTGCCGCTGCTGAAAATTCTTCAGGCAGAGTCGAGTACGCTGGCGGTGAAGGCTGTTGTGGTGTTGATTGCGGGCGGTCTGGTCGGGATGCTGGCAGGGCCAGGCCCGGCGATGCTATCTGAGATGTTCCCGACGCGCGTGCGCTATACGGGACTGGGGCTGGCCTACTCGTTGTCGAATGCGATTTTCTCGGGATGCGCAGGGCTGATTATTACCGGGCTGATTAAGCAGACGGGCAACCTGGATATTCCGGCGTATTACGTAATGGCGACGGCGGTAGTGAGTATTTTCGCGCTGATGACGCTAAGGAAGGATGACCATTTGCGGTCGTTAGAGGAGTGAGTTTGTCACCGTCTGGTGCCCTCACCCCGGCCCTCTCCCACGGGGAGAGGGAGAAAACACAAAAGGCCGTCCTGTGGACGGCCTTGCTGTTTATTCTCCCCGCTGACGCACCGCTTCAAACAGGCAGATACCCGTCGCAACAGAAACGTTCAGGGACGACACGCTGCCCGCCATTGGGATGCTGATCAGCTCGTCACAGTGCTCGCGGGTCAGACGACGCATGCCTTCGCCTTCTGCCCCCATCACCAGCGCCAGACGGCCGGTCATTTTGCTCTGGTACAGAGTATGATCCGCTTCACCGGCGGTACCGACGATCCAGATGTTCTCTTCCTGCAGCAGACGCATGGTGCGCGCCAGGTTGGTCACGCGGATCAGCGGAACGTTTTCCGCCGCGCCGCAGGCCACTTTCTTCGCCGTCGCGTTCAGCTGCGCGGAGCGATCTTTCGGCACGATCACCGCGTGCACGCCCGCCGCATCGGCGCTGCGCAGGCACGCGCCGAGGTTGTGCGGATCGGTAACGCCATCGAGGATCAGGAAGAACGGGTTATCCAGCTCGGCAATCAGATCCGGCAGATCGTTTTCCTGATACTGGCGGCCCGGCTTCACGCGGGCAATGATCCCCTGGTGAACCGCACCTTCACTTTTCTCATCCAGGAACTGGCGGTTCGCCAGTTGGATCACCACGCCCTGCGCTTCCAGGGCGTGGATCAGCGGCATCAGACGCTTATCTTCACGCCCTTTCAGAATAAACACTTCCTGAAAACGCTCCGGTGCGCGCTCGAGAAGGGCCTGCACCGCGTGGATGCCGTAAATCATTTCACTCATTGATGGTTCTCGTAATAAGTATTTCCCCTCCCCCCGTCGGGGAGAGGGTCAGGGTGAGGGGAGACTTTACTCCGCCTGCTTTTTCTTGGCCGCGCGCTTCGCTTTGGTGGCAGCCGCTATTTTCTGCGTTTTCGCGGACGGTTTTTTCGCTGAACGGGCTTCTTTCTTCGCCGCCTTCGGCTTCTGCTTCTTCTCGCCGCGGAACGCGCTGTCCGGCTCGAAGTTTACCTTCTTGCCCGCCTGGCGACGTTTACCGCCACCTGGTTTACCGTTACCGGTTTTTTTCGCCCTTTCACGCTCGGT
This sequence comes from Enterobacter sp. C6, assembly GCF_008122455.1. Classification (NCBI taxonomy): domain Bacteria; kingdom Pseudomonadati; phylum Pseudomonadota; class Gammaproteobacteria; order Enterobacterales; family Enterobacteriaceae; genus Enterobacter; species Enterobacter sp. C6. Next base: position 16,322 of record NZ_QPFW01000249.1, on the reverse strand, counting down.
TTTCCCGACGTTACGCGGCGCGCGCTCGCTGGAGATCAGGCTGAAGTCGATCTTACGGTCATCCATATTCACGGCTTCAACCTTCACTTCCACACGGTCGCCCAGACGATAGGTCTGGCCGCCAGATTCGCCAATCAGGCGCTGACCGACCTGGTCGAAGCGGTAGTAGTCGTTATCCAGGCTGGAGACGTGCACCAGACCGTCGATGAACAGCTCGTCCAGACGAACGAAGAAACCAAAGCCGGTCACGCTGGCAATCACGCCTTTAAAGACGTTACCCACCTGATCGAGCATAAAGTCACACTTCAGCCAGTCCGCCACGTCACGTGTTGCTTCATCAGCACGACGTTCGGTCATGGAGCAGTGCTGACCCAGCTGCAGCATCTCTTCCATCGAATAGTGGTAGCCACCGGTTTCGGTGGTGTTCCCTTTATGGCCCTGCTCCTGCGCCAGCAGATACTTGATCGCACGGTGCAGAGAGAGGTCAGGATAGCGACGGATCGGCGAGGTAAAGTGGGCGTAAGACTGCAGCGCCAGGCCGAAGTGACCGCGGTTTTCCGGATCGTAAATCGCCTGCTTCATTGAGCGCAGCAGCATCGTCTGCAGCATTTCTGCGTCAGGACGATCGCCAATGGACTCCAGCAGCTCGGCGTAATCGCGCGGCTCTGGCTTGTTACCGCCAGGCAGCTCCAGACCCAGTTCGGCCAGCACGGAGCGGAACGCGGTGATGGCTTCCGTCGACGGTTTATCGTGAATACGGAACAGCGCAGGCTCTTTGGCTTTCTCGACGAATCGTGCCGCCGAGATGTTCGCCAGAATCATACACTCTTCGATCAGCTTGTGCGCATCGTTACGCTGGGTCTGCTCGATACGCTCAATGCGGCGTTCCGCGTTGAAAATGAATTTCGCTTCTTCACTCTCAAAGGAGATCCCGCCGCGCTCTTCGCGCGCCTGATCCAGCGTTTTGTAAAGGTTATGCAGCTCTTCGATGTGTTTAACCAGCGGCGCGTACTGTTCGCGCAGATCCTGATCGCCCTGCAGCATATGCCAGACCTTGGTATAGGTCAGACGCGCGTGCGAGCTCATCACCGCTTCGTAGAATTTGTAGCCCGTTAAGCGCCCTTTGGTGGAGATGGTCATCTCGCAAACCATACAGAGGCGGTCAACCTGCGGGTTCAGGGAGCACAGGCCGTTAGACAGCACTTCCGGCAGCATCGGCACGACCTGCGACGGGAAGTAGACCGAGGTACCGCGGCTGCGCGCTTCGTTATCCAGCGGAGTGTGCGGACGAACATAGTAGCTTACGTCTGCAATAGCGACCCACAGACGCCAGCCGCCGCCGCGTTTTTTCTCGCAGTAGACGGCGTCATCGAAGTCGCGGGCGTCTTCACCGTCGATAGTGACCAGCGGCAGCGAGCGCAGATCCACGCGGCCCGCTTTGGACTCTTCCGGGACTTCTTCGCGCAGGCTTTCGATCTGCTCTTCAACCGCTTTCGGCCAGATGTACGGAATTTCATGGGTACGCAGCGCCATATCAACGGCCATTGTGGTGCCCATGTTGTCGCCAAGCACTTCGACGATTTTACCTACCGCTTTAGTGCGACGGGTTGGGCGCTGGGTGAGTTCCACCACCACAACAAAGCCCATGCGGGCACCCATCACCTCTTCAGGTGGGATCAGAATGTCGAAGCTCAGACGGCTGTCGTCCGGCACCACGAAGCCCACGCCCGCGTCGGTAAAGTAGCGGCCAACGATCTGGCTGGTTTTTGGCACCAGAACGCGGACCACGCGCGCTTCGCGGCGACCTTTACGGTCAGCGCCCAGCGGCTGCGCCAGGATCTGGTCGCCGTGAATGCACATTTTCATCTGTTCAGATGAGAGGTACAGATCGTCTTTACGGCCTTCCACGCGCAGGAAGCCGAAGCCATCACGATGACCAATAACGGTGCCTTTCAGCAGATCGAGACGTTCTGGCAGCGCGTAGCACTGGCGGCGGGTAAAGACCAGCTGCCCGTCACGCTCCATTGCGCGCAGGCGGCGGCGAAGGGCTTCAATTTGCTCTTCACCTTCAATGTTTAGTTCAACGGCAAGTTCTTCACGATTGGCGGGTTTTTCGCGTTTTGTTAAGTGTTCAATGATGAACTCGCGGCTGGGAATAGGATTCGCGTATTTTTCGGCTTCGCGTTCCTGGAAAGGATCATGTGACATGTCGGTTCCTCCGTTGTCAGCTCCGGTGGAAATTTTCTTCATTCCACCAGCAATAATTTATAAAGCGGTTGATTCTCTTCAACCAAATCGGCCAGCGTGTAGTTATCCAGTTCCATGAGAAAACTTTGCACGGCCTTTGAAAGCGCCTTTTTCAGGCGGCAAGCGGGCGTGATGTGGCAGAACTCGCTGCTGCAGTTCACCAGAGACAGCGGCTCCAGTTCACGTACCACATCGCCCACACGAATACTCTGTGCCGGTTTACCGAGACGGATCCCACCATTCTTCCCGCGGACGGCAGCAACGTACCCGGCACGACTAAGTTGATTGATTATTTTGACCATATGATTACGGGATACGCCGTAGACCTCTGTAACTTCAGAGATACTGGTCATCTTCCCCTCGGGTAACGACGCCATGTAAATCAGCGCACGTAAGCCGTAATCGGTGAAACTTGTTAACTGCACATCAACCTCAGGAAAAAAGGGAAAACGCGGTCAAACCGCAGAGATATTCATTAATGATGATAAACCAGCCAGATAGTTAGCGGCTAATTTATTTGACAGACGGGGCGAAAAAGCGGAGATCCAGGAGCGTTCGCCGGATGGCGCTACGCTTATCCGGCCTACGGGTCACCCCGCAGGCCAGCATTCACGAAGATTATGCGTCGAACGGGTCGCGCAGGATCATCGTTTCAGTACGATCCGGGCCGGTAGAAATAATATCGATCGGCACTTCGGTCAGTTCTTCAATACGCTTGATGTAATCCAGCGCCGCCTGCGGCAGGCCGCTACGCTCTTTCACACCGAAAGTGGTCTCAGACCAGCCCGGCATGGTTTCGTAGATTGGCTCAATGCCTTCCCAGTCGTCAGCAGCCAGCGGAGTGGTGGTCACTTCGCGGCCGTCTGGCATACGGTAGCCTACGCAGATTTTCACTTCTTTCAGGCCGTCCAGTACGTCCAGCTTGGTCAGGCAGAAGCCAGAGAGGGAGTTGATCTGCACAGCACGACGCACTGCAACCGCATCCAGCCAGCCGGTACGACGACGACGACCGGTGGTCGCGCCAAACTCGTTACCCTGCTTGCACAGGAACTCGCCGGTTTCATCAAACAGCTCGGTCGGGAATGGACCCGCACCCACGCGAGTGGAGTATGCTTTGATGATGCCCAGAACGTAATCCACATAACGTGGACCCAGGCCAGAGCCGGTCGCCACGCCACCAGCAGTGGTGTTAGAGGAGGTAACGTACGGATAGGTACCGTGGTCGATGTCCAGCAGCGTACCCTGCGCACCTTCGAACATGACGAAATCGCCACGCTTGCGCGCCTGGTCCAGCAGATCGGACACATCAACAACCATACCGGTCAGAATGTCAGCAATCGCCATGACGTCATCCAGCACTTTCTGGTAGTCAACAGCGTCAGCTTTGTAGAAGTTCACCAGCTGGAAGTTGTGATATTCCATCACTTCTTTCAGTTTTTCAGCGAAGGTTGCTTTGTCGAAGAGGTCACCTACGCGCAGACCGCGGCGTGCAACTTTATCTTCGTAAGCCGGGCCGATGCCACGACCGGTGGTACCGATCGCTTTTGCACCGCGCGCTTTCTCACGCGCGACGTCCAGCGCCACGTGATAATCCAGGATCAGCGGGCAGGCTTCGGAGAGCAGCAGACGCTCACGAACAGGGATACCACGGTCTTCCAGACCTTTCATCTCTTTCATCAGCGCAGCTGGAGACAGCACAACGCCGTTACCGATGATGCTGGTGACGTTATCACGAAGAATGCCTGATGGAATAAGATGGAGGACGGTTTTTTCACCGTTGATTACGAGAGTATGGCCTGCGTTGTGACCGCCCTGGTAGCGTACAACATATTTAGCCCGTTCAGTCAGAAGATCAACAATCTTCCCTTTACCTTCGTCACCCCATTGGGTGCCCAGTACGACGACGTTGTTACCCATTTTTTTCAAAATCACCGTTTGCTTAAAAATGGATTCTACCATCGCTTTTTCAGATATACAGCACTTTTTGACCTCAAAATACGCCGATTGCGCCTACTTTTTGATCAGCCAATCGTTTTCCTCAACATGTAGTAGATCACGATGCCCGCAACCACAAGACCACCGCCAAAACGACGCAAAATATTATCCGGCAGTTGGCTCATCGTGGCGATCATTCGACGCCAGGCGCGCGGATAAAGCATCGGTCCAAGACCTTCCAGCACCAGGACCAAAGCCAGTGCGAGCCAGATCGTTGAATTCATTTTTATTCCTTATAAAAGAAAACCACCGCTCCGTTGAGAGCGGTGGTTTGAATACTCAAACGAGCCTGAGTTTATCGCGTTGCGTTAGTCGGCGTCTTCATATAACGGAAGAAATCGCTGTCCGGGCTGAGCACCATCACATCCTGGTTGCTCTGGAAGCTATTCTCGTAAGCACGCAGGCTACGGATAAAGGCGTAGAAGTCAGGATCCTGGCTGAAGGCATCAGCGAACAGCTTCGCCGCTTCGGCATCACCTTCACCGCGCAGGATACGGCCCTGGCGCTCAGATTCCGCCAGCGTCTTGGTGACTTCGTAATCCGCTGCTGCACGCAGCTTCTCAGCCTCTTCCTGGCCCTGTGAACGGTGACGACGGGCTACCGCTTCACGCTCGGCGCGCATACGGTTGTAAATCGCCTCAGACACTTCTGCTGGCAAGTTGATCTGCTTGATACGCACGTCAACCACTTCGATACCTAGCGCAGCCATACTGTTCGGGTTGATCACCGGCACTTTACCGTTGGTCTCCGCCTGAACGCGTTCAGCCGCTTTGGCAATCGCATCATCTGCTGCCGGGGTTGAAACTTCGTCTTCCGTGCCCGCGGTACCGGAGTTCAGGGCATCGCGAACTTCCAGGGTCAGACGACCACGGGAGTCGGTCACGATGTCTTTCACATCCAGACGACCAATCTCGGAACGCAGACGGTCAGAGAACTTACGCTTCAGCAGCACTTCTGCCTGAGAAACGTCACCACCGCCCGTTGCCAGGAAGTAACGGCTGAAATCGCTGATGCGCCATTTGATATAGGAATCAACGATCAGGTCTTTCTTCTCTTTGGTCACGAAACGGTCAGCCTGGTTATCCATGGTCTGGATACGCGCATCAAGCGTTTTCACTGACTGGATGAACGGCACCTTGAAGTGCAGGCCCGGCTCGTAAATTACCGGGCGTTTGTCGCCATCACGCACGACGCTGCTGAACTGGAATTTGATCCCACGCTCGCCTTCTTTCACCACAAAGATCGAGGTATAAAGCACGACCAGTACGATGACGATGATCGCAATAACTGACTTACGCATCCTTATTCCCCCTGACGCTGGTAGTCGTTACGCTGCGCGTTAGCACGGCGTTGGTCCATAATGTCACCATCGTTCGAAGAAGGCGTTGTGTTCGTGCTGGCGCTGCCTGTTGAGGCTGGCGGCAGACGCAGCAGGTTGTTCGCGCCGCTGGTGTCGCCTTTCGCTGCTGGCGCAGAACTGCCTTTCAGCATCTGATCCAGCGGCAGAACCATCAGGTTTCCGCCTTTATTGTCGTTAACCAACACTTTGCGGGTGTGGCTCAGCACTTTTTCCATGGTCTCGATATAGAGACGCTCACGGGTAATTTCCGGTGCCGCTTTATATTCCGGCAGGATCTTCGCAAAGCGAGCCACTTCACCCTGAGCTTCCAGGATGGTCTGGGTCTTATACGCGCGCGCTTCTTCCAGAATACGCTGCGCCTGACCGTTAGCGCGTGGCTGAACTTCGTTGGTGTACGCTTCTGCTTCACGGATGTACTGCTGTTCGTTTTCACGGGCAGCAATCGCATCGTCAAATGCGGCTTTCACCTCTTCCGGCGGACGCGCAGCCTGGAAGTTGACGTCCAGCAGGGTGATACCCATGTTGTACGGACGAATGGTCTCTTCCAGCTCGCGCTGGGTATCGCTACGAATAACGGTACGACCTTCGGTCAGGATACGGTCCATGGTGTATTTACCGATCACGCCGCGCAGGGCGCTGTCGGTCGCCTGACGCAGGCTGTCATCGGCGCTGGTCACGCTAAACAGATAACGCTCAGGATCGGTCACGCGGTACTGCACGTTCATCTCAACGCGCACCACGTTTTCGTCAGAGGTCAGCATCACGCCAGAGGCGGCCAGTTCACGGACGGATTCCACGTTTACCGCGGTCACGTCGTCAATGAAGGTCGGCTTCCAGTTCAGACCCGGCTCAACCAGATGGCTGAACTTGCCGAAACGGGTGACCACGCCGCGCTCTGCTTCTTTAATGGTGTAGAATCCGCTGGCTGCCCAGATGATGACCACCGCAGCGGCCACGATGCCCACTACGCGGCCACCCATTGGCGGGCGCGAACTCTGAGTGGAATTGCCACCCGAGCCAGAACCTTTTCCTCCGCCAAGGCCACCAAGCTTCTTGCTCAGCTTGCGGAAGATATCATCCAGATCCGGCGGCCCCTGCTCGCGACCACCTTTGTTGCCATTTCCCTCAGAGTTGCCGCCAGGTTTGCTGCTTCCCCACGGGTCGCGGTCTTGTCCGTTATTACCGGGCTGATTCCACGCCATGTATATGCTCCATATTTGTTATGCAAGGGCGAATTATTCAGGCATCCCCTTTCTGATCAGACGATATAGTCGACCAGCGCAGGTTCTTGTTTACAGAGGCGACGCCAGTCAACGATCGGCATACGCACCTGCATCCCCACGCTGCCGTCATCCTCCATCCACTCTTTTTCTATCGCCTGAAGCTGATAAAACCGGCTGCGCAGCCTGCCTTCCTGTGGCGGCAGTCGCAGCGTGTGCTGAGCTACCTCACCGGAAAGACGTTCTGTCAAAGCCTGGAAAAGCAGTGGCACACCAATACCGGTCTGGGCAGAAAGCCAGACCCGAATCGGTTTGTTCTCTTCATCTCTGTCGATACGCGGTTCGAAATCGTCCAGCATATCGATCTTGTTCATGACCAACAGCGTGGGAATTTCGTGGGCGTCGATCTCTTCGAGCACCACGTTCACCGCGTCGATGTTCTCCTGCACGCGCACGTCTGCCGCATCAATCACGTGCAGCAGCAGCGTCGCCTGTCGCGTCTCCTGCAGGGTGGCCTTGAATGCCGCCACCAGGTCATGCGGCAGGTGACGGATAAACCCTACGGTATCCGCCAGCACCGTTTCACCGACGTCTGCGACGTCAATACGGCGCAGCGTAGGGTCCAGGGTCGCAAACAGCTGGTCTGCGGCATAAACCTGGGCCTCGGTTATCTGGTTAAACAGGGTGGATTTACCGGCGTTGGTATACCCCACCAGCGACACCGTCGGGATGTCGGCTTTCGTTCGTGCCCGACGCCCCTGCTCACGCTGTTTCTCAACCCTTTCCAGACGTGAGAGGATCTGGGTAATTCGGCCACGCAGCAAACGACGGTCGGTTTCGAGCTGGGTTTCACCCGGGCCGCGCAAACCAATCCCGCCTTTTTGTCTTTCAAGGTGTGTCCAGCCACGCACCAGACGCGTTGCCAGATGGCGCAGCTGCGCCAGCTCAACCTGCAGTTTCCCTTCGTGGGTACGTGCACGCTGAGCAAAAATATCTAAAATCAAACCCGTGCGATCGATAACACGGCATTCGCAAAGGGCTTCCAGGTTGCGCTCCTGGGCTGGAGACAGCGCATGATCAAACAACACGACTGACGCGCCGGTTGCTTTTACGGCATCCGCAATTTCGACTGCTTTACCTTCACCAACAAAATACTTTGGGTGCGGCGCTTTACGGCTACCGGTAATCACCTGCATTGCTTCGACACCGGCGGAAGAGACCAGAGATTCAAACTCCTGGAGGTCTTCCATATCTTTGTCTTGCGAAAAATAGATGTGTACCAGCACCGCCTGCTCACCGGCATCATAACGGTCAAACAAGCGTAAACCTCTCTAAAAAGATCAGCGGGGAACGCAGGATCCCTGGCTCCCCGTGTGGATAACAGTGCGAAACCTTATTCGGTTTCGTCGCTGTCCTGCGCCGGCGTTGAAGAGCCCTGCGCGCTGCTGCCATGATGGTAGTTACTACCAGTGCCGCCGCCAGCGTTATTGCTGTGATGAGATACCGGACGGGACGGAACAACAGTAGAAATAGCGTGCTTGTAGACCATCTGACTGACCGTGTTTTTCAACAGAATCACAAACTGATCGAAAGACTCAATCTGACCTTGCAGCTTAATACCATTCACCAAATAAATAGAAACTGGAACACGTTCCCGACGCAATGCGTTCAGGAACGGATCTTGTAAAGATTGCCCCTTAGCCATTCTATCTTTTCCTTATATGCTTGTTTTGTACTTAGAACCTTGCGATTCTGAAAAATTGCGCACGATACGTCTCAATTGTACACATTCAGTGAGCGATATCACCAACAACCTCAATCACTTCGTTTAACGCCTGTTGCGGTTTTTCACTGTCTAGCCAGTGAACGCCGTCCCAACCGCGCAACCAGGTGATCTGGCGCTTCGCTAACTGTCTCGTGGCGCAAACACCTCTATAAACCATTTCATCGTATGAAATCTCACCTTCAAGATACGACCACATCTGGCGGTATCCCACACAACGAATGGAAGGCATGTCCGTATGCAAATCTCCACGGGCAAATAACGCCCGCACTTCTGCTTCAAAATCTGAAGCTAACATCTGATGAAAACGCTGCTCAATTCGCTGATGGAGCAGTTCACGGCTCGCCGGGGCGATGGCGAACTGATGCACCTGATACGGCAGAGCGTCTCCTGACGTTTGCGTCAGTTCCGTTAAAGTTTTACCCGAAATGAAAAAAACTTCCAGTGCCCGGGAAAGCCTTTGCGGATCATTTGGATGGATCCGTGCTGCGGCAACCGGGTCAATTTCCGCCAGTTGCTGATGCAAAACGTCCCAACCCTGCTCTGCCGCCTGCTGCTCAATTTTCGCTCTTATTTCCGGATCCGCGGATGGCAGGGGTGACAACCCCTCCAGCAACGCCTTGAAATAGAGCATGGTTCCGCCAACCAACAGCGGTATACGTCCCGCCGCCGTTATCTCGGCCATCTCGGCTAAGGCATCCCGGCGGAAATCCGCTGCGGAGTACGCCTGAGCCGGGTCAAGAATATCCAGCAAACGGTGCGGTGCCGCACGCAGCTCTTCTGCGTCAGGCTTCGCCGTGCCGATGTCCATCCCCCGGTAGATGAGGGCGGAGTCGACGCTAATCAACTCTACAGGCAAAACTTTACGCAACTCAATGGCGAGCGCCGTTTTGCCGGAGGCCGTTGGGCCCATTAAAAAAATTGCCTTAGGCAGGCTCGCCTTACTTGCGTCAATCATGTTTCAGGGCGTTCATCGCCGTTTGTAAATCAACAGGTTGTAATAACCCACCCGGCGGCGTTTTCACCAGATGCGGACAGAGGCGTTCCACCTCCGCCAGCACGCTAATGGCCTGCGCCATACTCCACGGCGTGTGTTCGCTTGCCAGATGGCGGGCGATCCACTGCGCGGTATTGGCGGCATCAAACGCTGTTTGCTGCGCCAGGTAGCCTATCAGTTCAGGAATCAAGTTTTGTAAATTTTGTTGGCGTAAGGGTAAAGGCACTGCACGAATTGTCACATGTTGTGGTTCGAGCACAGTTTCAATACCCATCTGCGCCAGCTGCGACTCGGCGCGCTGCAATACCCTTGTTTCATCAGGGGATATTTTCAGGCGAACCGGAATTAACAACGGCTGCGCGCAGGCGGCATTTTCGCCAGGCGTGAGCTGCACCTGCTTAAGCCAGCGTTCGGCGACCGGCAGTGCCAGAAGCCTCAATTTGCCATCACGTTCAAGCAGTGCCATATCCGGCGCGATAATCGTCAACACCCGGCCAAAACTCTGGCTATGGCCGCCCAGAGAAGGCTGAGCGGCCGGAATGTGCTCTTTACGCTCCACGGCTGGCGTTTCCAGCAGCTTGCGGTACAACGCGCCCTGCTGCTTCTGATAGCCAGGCTGGGCATTCGGATAGTTCGCGCCTGTTGGACGCGGCGCGCTACCAGCCGGGGAGTAACGCGAGGCTTCCGGTTCACGCGCGACGGCAGGCTCCGCAAAATGGTTGCGCCCTGCCGCCACACGGTTTTCGGGCAGCGGACGCGGTACAGTAGCGTCGTTCTCCAGCGGCAGCGTTGGCTCTGCCTGCTGCTGCAACACGGTGGCCACGCCCTGATAAATGAAGTCGTGAACCAGACGCGACTGGTGGAACCGTACCTCATGCTTGGCGGGATGGACGTTCACATCCACCTGGTGGGGGTCGATGTCCAGATAAAGGACGAAAGCAGGCTGCTGATCGGCACCCAGTTTGTCTTCGCAGGCCTGGCGAATCGCGTGATTGATGAGACGGTCGCGCATCATGCGGCCGTTGACGTAGCAATACTGGATCTCCGCAAACGCAGCACTGCTCGCGTTTGGATCGGCAACCCAGCCGCGCAGCGCCAGATCGCCGTGCTGCCACTCAATGGCCAGGGCCTGTTCAAGGAACGGCGTACCGCAGATCGCCCCCAAACGGCGCTCTTTCTGTCCACCTTCTGCCACCGCGCGATACTGGCGCATCACCTTGCCGTTGTGGCTGAGGTTGATGGTGACATCGAATCGCGCCAGTGCGATACGCCGGATGATCTCGTCGATATGGCCGAACTCGGTCTTCTCGGTACGCATAAACTTGCGTCGGGCGGGGGTGTTGTAGAAGAGATCTAATACTTCAAGCGTCGTGCCGACAGGGTGCGCTGCGGGTTTCACCGTCACATCCATATCGCGCCCTTCGGCGTAAGCCTGCCAGGCTTCCTGCTGTTCGGCGGTACGGGAGGTCAGCGTTAAGCGCGAAACCGAGCTGATACTGGCCAGCGCTTCACCGCGAAAACCGAGGCTAATAATCGCCTCCAGGTCATCCAGAGAGGCAATTTTACTGGTGGCGTGACGGGCCAGCGCCAGCGCGAGCTCGTCTTTTTTAATGCCACAGCCGTTGTCGCGAATGCGAATAAGCTTCGCGCCACCGCGTTCGATATCAATATCGATGCGGGTTGCGCCCGCATCGAGGCTGTTTTCCACCAGCTCCTTCACCACCGACGCAGGGCGTTCCACCACCTCACCGGCGGCGATTTGGTTCGCGAGCTGCGGCGGTAGAACCTGAATCGGCATGAATTCTCCTTAGTTGGTCGCGGTCATCTCACCCGGCAGCGCTGCGCTGGCCGTCTGGCCAGCACCACTCTGTGGCGCAGACTGCAGCGGATGGGCATCAAAATATTTACGCAGACCGTTATAAATCGCTTCGGCAATTTGCTGCTGGTAGCTGTCGCTTCCCAGCAGACGCTCTTCACCGTTGTTACTGATAAAGCCCGTCTCTACGAGGATGGACGGGATATCCGGCGAGCGCAGAACGCCGAGGCTGGCATGTTCCGGACGACGCTTATGCAGCACGCCAACGCTTTGCAGCTGGTTCAATACGTTAGTGGCGACATCATACCCGACGCGCTGAGAATGACCGAACTGTAAATCCAGCACCGCCTGGCTGAGGTACGGATCGGACTGGCTGTTCGCCAGCACGTCGCCCGCGCCGCCTAACAGTTCAGACTGCTTCTCATGCTCTTCCAGCCAGTTGGCCATTTCGCTGTTGGCGCGACGGTTTGACAGCACCCAAACCGAGGCGCCGGTGGCGCTACGATTCGGTGCGGCGTCCGCATGAATGGAGACCAGGAAATTCGCGTTTTGCTTACGCGCCACATCCGAGCGTCCCATTACGGAGATAAAGTAATCCCCGTCGCGGGTCAACACGCCTTTAAACATAGGGTCGTCATTGAGTAGCGAACGCAGTTTACGCGCGATAGCGATCGTCACGTTTTTTTCTCGCGTGCCGCCAGGGCCAATCGCCCCCGGATCTTCCCCGCCGTGACCCGCATCAATGGCGATAATCACTTTGTCACCGCTGGCCGTCGCGCGTCGCGCGCTGGCCGCCGGACGCGTCACCGTATCGCTACTGGTTGCAGCAGTAATGCGATCGTTCTGCGATTTAAACGGATTACGCGCAGGTTCAGAAGGACGCGGCGTATATATCGGTTCTTCCACGCGCTTCGCTACGACCGGCGGCGGTGGAGGCGGTGGCGGTGCGTCGGCATTGATGGTAAAGACCACCGTATAGTTCGCCCCGTTTTGCTGCTTCACCGCCTTCGTTATGCCCTTTTCGGTCAGATCGACCACCAGGCGTAGCGACTGGCTATCCTGCGGTGTTCCCGAACGGATACTTTTCACCAGGTTGTTGCCGCTGAACCGCAGCGGCAGCCCCTGGATCACGCCTGTCTGTTTGATATCCAGCGCCACGCTGTGGCTGTCTGGCTGTGAAAACGCATATTCAGGATCGCCCATAAAGCTGAACGTGATCCGGGCCTGGCTTTCGCCGTTCGATACCTGAATATCTGAGAGGTTTGCCGCCCCGGCCTGCGCGCACAGCAGCACGGTGGCAGCCAACAACCAACCTTTAACGCGATTTATCATCCCGTCATCCCTACGCTTAACCGGCCAGTCGCGCCAGTAAGGAACTGCCTGATGAGGAAACAGCACTGATGCGTGCCTCACGCCCTTGTGCCTGGTAATCTAAGTGAATTTCGACATCCGGGTCAGGCAGCACACCCGCACCTTGTTGCGGCCACTCCACCAGGCAAATGGCGTCGTTGGCAAAATAATCACGGATCCCCATAAATTCCAGCTCCTCAGGATCCGCAAGGCGGTATAAATCGAAGTGGTACACCATGAGATTTTCAAGGGTGTACGGTTCTACCAGAGTATAGGTTGGGCTTTTGACATTCCCGTTATGCCCTAACGCCTGCAAAAAACCCCGGCTAAAGGTGGTTTTACCCGCACCTAAATCACCATACAGATAAATGACGGTTGCCCCCTGACAGGCCTGCGCCACGCGCTTGCCGAGTTCTAAAGTGGCTTGTTCATCAGGTAAAGGAATCGCTCGATTAGTCATTTTCTACGTCAATCACATCCGGGTTAACAACACGCCGCAGCGTGCAAAAAAGATCGGTGGCCAGCATACCGCGTGTACCGTAACGCGCAGCCAGTTTATCCGCCGCAACGCCGTGAGCCACGCAGCCCGCGCAGGCTGCATCATAAAGGGGAAGTTTCTGTCCAAGCAATGCGCCGATGATGCCGGAAAGCACATCGCCCATGCCGCCGCTCGCCATGCCCGCATTTCCGGCATCAATAATGCCCTGCGTCTCCTCACTGGCGACAACGGTTCCTGCCCCTTTCAAAACAGCAACACCTCCGTAACGTTTTACCAGACGCTGAGCAGAAAGTAAGCGATCGCTCTCAATTTCTGCCACGCTGCAGTTAAGCAGCCGCGCGGCTTCGCCGGGGTGTGGCGTCAGAATGCGATTGTGACGCTTATCCGGGTTTATTGCCAGAAGGTTAAGCGCGTCGGCATCCCACAGCATCGGTTTACGAAAATTCTCGACCTTTTGCAGGGCCTGTTTACCCCATGCCTGCTGCCCAAGCCCGGGACCAATCACCACCACATCCGCCCATTCAAGGCTCTCTTCAAGCGACTGGGGCGTAAGCTCGTGCACCATCAGCTCCGGTCGGGCTGTAACGATCGGCGCAATATTCTCGATGCGAGTGAGTACTCGCACTAATCCGGCGCCGCTGCGCAAAGCCGCCTCGCCGGTCATGCGAATCGCACCTGCCGTACCGTGGTCGCCGCCCACAATGACCAGCCTGCCGTGATCGCCCTTATGGGACGTCGACCGGCGCGGCGGGAGCCACGCTGGGAGCTGCGAGGCGTCAAAGCGTGACAGTTTCGTTTCCTGCCCGGCGAGCCAGCTCTCCAGCCCCAGCGCACTGTGGTGCAACACGCCGACGACATCCCGCGCTTTGCCGGTCAGTAAACCCGGCTTCAGGGCAATGAAGGTCACCGTATGTGCCGCCTGAATCACCGCCCCCGGCGTCGCGCCGGTTTGTGCTATCAGTCCAGAGGGAATATCCAGGGCGACTACCGGCGCGGAATGTCTGTTAGCGTGTTCAATGAGTGCGGCAACGTTTTCGCGCGGCGCGCTGCGCAGCCCGGTGCCCAGCAGCCCGTCAACAATCAGATCAACATCCTCTGGCCAGACGATATCAGGCGCATGAATCACACCGCCTGCGTTCAGCCATGCCTCCCGCGCCGCGCTGGCCTCTTCCGGCAGCGGTTTATCACTTTCAAGAGCCAGCAAGGTCACGCGGATACCTGCCGCAACCGCCAAACGGGCGACGACGTAGCCATCGCCGCCGTTATTGCCGTGACCGCACAGAATCAACCAGTGGGCAGCCTGCGGGTACGCGCTGCGGGCAACGTTAAACGCCGCCTCACCCGCGCGCAGCATCAGTTCATACAGGGTAATCCCGAGACTGTCTGCGGCCTCTTTTTCGGCGCGCCGGAGGTCATCCGCATGCCAGATGGAATGTGGTATACTTGCGGGGTTTTTCTTCACCGTATGGTCCGTCATGTCACAGCCCCTCGATCTCAATGAATTAGCGCAAAAAATAAAACAGTGGGGTGCTGAGCTTGGCTTCCAGAAGGTGGGCATTACCGATACCGACCTTTCCGCCAGCGAGCCGAAACTGCAGGCCTGGCTGGACAAACAATACCACGGCGAAATGGAGTGGATGGCGCGCCATGGCATGATGCGCGCCCGTCCACACGAGCTTTTGCCGGGGACATTACGCGTCATCAGCGTGCGCATGAACTATCTGCCCGCCAACGCGGCCTTTGCGCGCACGCTAAAAAATCCCTCTTTGGGTTACGTCAGCCGGTACGCCCTGGGACGTGATTACCATAAGCTTTTGCGTAACCGTTTAAAAAAACTCGGGGAAACTATTCAGCAGCACTGTGTTTCGCTGAATTTTAGACCCTTTGTCGATTCTGCGCCTATTCTTGAGCGCCCGATTGCCGAAAAAGCCGGGCTTGGCTGGACAGGTAAGCACTCACTAATCCTCAGCCGCGACGCCGGATCGTTCTTCTTTCTGGGTGAACTGCTGATTGATTTACCGCTGCCGGTAGACGGCCCGGTAGAGGAAGACTGTGGCCGCTGCGTGGCCTGTATGACCATCTGCCCAACGGGTGCCATCGTCGAGCCTTACACCGTTGATGCGCGCCGCTGCATCTCCTACCTCACTATCGAACTGGAAGGGGCCATTCCCGAAGAATTTCGACCACTTATCGGCAACCGCATCTACGGCTGCGACGATTGCCAGCTCATCTGCCCGTGGAACCGCTATTCGCAGCTTACGGACGAAGAGGATTTCAGCCCGCGTAAGGCGCTCCATGCGCCGCCGCTCATCGAGCTGTTCGCCTGGACCGAGGCCTGGTTCCTGAAGGTGACGGAAGGTTCGGCCATTCGCCGTATCGGGCATCTGCGCTGGCTGCGAAATGTGGCCGTCGCGCTGGGTAATGCCCCGTGGGATGAAGCGAACGTGCGGGCGCTTGAAAGCCGTAGAGGTGAGCACCCACTTCTTGATGAGCACATAGAATGGGCGATTGCGCAGCAAATTGAGAAACGTAATGCCTGCGTGGTCGAGGTGCAGCTCCCGAAGAAACAGCGTCTGGTGAGGGTGATTGAAAAAGGGCTTCCGCGGGATGCCTGAACTATTCACAGCCTGTGAATAAAATTACAAACTCAAGCGCCATCTGGGCTGGAGAAGAGGTCAAGTGATCTCAATAACATTTTGAAATCAAATTTTATACTGTAAATACAGTGCTTTACGAAGATATTATTCACCATGCTAAGTTTTAACCCTGTTTCGGTTAAGCGCAGTTTCTGTGGATAACTCTGTTCACAAGAGTATTTCAGAGACAACAGAAAACGTCCCCAGCGATGCTTTTCGCTGTGGATATTTTAGAGATGAAGAAGAATTTGGAGCGGGAAACGAGACTCGAACTCGCGACCCCGACCTTGGCAAGGTCGTGCTCTACCAACTGAGCTATTCCCGCTTGGGTGGTCCGTGCTGTGGAAGCACTTTCAAATTTTGGAGCGGGAAACGAGACTCGAACTCGCGACCCCGACCTTGGCAAGGTCGTGCTCTAC
>NZ_QPFW01000248.1:0-103954 GCF_008122455.1 Enterobacter sp. C6 | reverse complement strand
GGATAAGCCCGGGCTGTTGCCAGTGCGTGAGCAGATCGGACTCCGGCCCGTCGGGGACATCATCGACGGGCACACCGCGTGCAGCCAGCAATCCCTTAACCGCCAGCCAGAGCGCGCGGGTATCGGCGCGATCCACCGCATACATGGGAAACGCCAGCAGGTTACTCATACCCTTCCCCCTGTTGTTTTCCGGGGTGAACGGTGACGTCGACGGGTCTGACCCAGAACTGGCGCAGCCATTCACCGTAGCCTCTCACGAGAAAACCGCGGTTACGCTGCTGGTACGCCTCCCGGTTTTGCTGGTAGATCGTCTTCAGCCCGTACCAGGGAACGCCCGGCAGATCGTGATGTACTGAATGGTAGTTGAGATTCAAAAACAGCACCCGCCAGAACAGCCCGGCCTCGTTAATGACGGAGCGCGCCAGCGGATCGTCCGCCGCACGATGTTCGAAAAACGATCGCACCTTGGTCAGCGCCAGCGCGGGATAAGTGACCGCAAGCACGAACCAGACGGGTGAAAAATCGATATGCGTCATCCACGCGAAGAGTACCGCCAGCAGCGTGATGTGAACCAGCCACATCGTCATCGCCCTCAGGTGAAGATGACGAAACGCAGCCGCGGCGCTGCCCAGCGTCTGGACGATATCCAGCAGCGGCGCCAGCAGAAGCCGCCCGGCAAAGGTATTTCGGGCCCGGATCAGGCGCTTCTGCCTGGAGGAAAAGCGCCCCCAACTCTCGTCGGTAAAATAGTACGACTCCGGGTCATCCACCGGATGGGTCAGGCTATGGTGCCGATGATGGGCAAGATGGGAGTCCCGGTACAGGCCGTACGGATACCAGACCGCCAGCGGGAGCGTGCCAAACAGCTGGTTAAGCCAGGCAAAACGCGTGGGGTGTCCGTGGATCAGCTCATGCTGCAGGGACATGTACCAGGCACTAAACCAGACGAGCAGCAGCGTGGCGGGTAGCAGGCCGAGCGTTTGCCAGAACGTCAGCGTGGCAAACCAGCCTGCATAAACAGTGATAATCAAAAGCCAGGTGGGCAGTTCGCTTCGCCATATAAAACCCGATGCAAGATGGCGGATTTGTTCGCGTTGTTGCGGATGTAAATAGAGGGAGCTTCGTTGACTCATTCCTTCGGACGCCGTTTCGCCAGAGACAGAGCCCTGACGATCGGGGATAACGCCTGAAATAACAAAGAACTTAAATCGCTTTGCTTTGCCAGAAACACAGAGCGCACGCGTCGCTTGACTTATTCTGTGATAAAGGTACTTTTCAGGACATGAAGAAGATCCTGATTATCGTTCCCGACGGCGGCATGCTGTTTGAAGCCGCCGGTATCGCCGACATTCTGATGCAGGCCAACCGGCTGCATCCGGAAGGGCTTGCGCAGCCCCGCTACCGGATTATCATCGCCACCACGCAGCCCCACCAGGTGATCCACGGCCAGTCCGGCCTGAACCTGCTGGCGGACTATCGTCTGCCTGAGCTGGATCCGCGTGAACCGCTGGATACCATTATCATCACCGGACGCGGCATGAACGAGCTGGAGAGCACGGCGGTGGTGGACTGGCTGCACCTCGCTGCCCCGCATGCCCGGCGGGTAGCCTCTATCTGCGGCGGCGCGATGCTGCTGGCCCAGACCGGCTTGCTGGACGGTCGTCGCGCCACCACCCACTGGCGGCTGCTTGAGACGATGCAAACCCAGTATCCGGCTATCCACGTCGAAGGCGGTCCGCTGTATATTCAGGACGGCCCCATCTGGACCTCCGGCGGCGTAAGCTCCGGGTTCGATCTGACCCTGGCGCTGGTGGAGGACGACTACGGATTTACCCTCGCCCGCGACGTGGCGCAGGATATGGTGATGTATCTGCGTCGTCCCGGCGGCCAGCTGCAGTTCAGTCGTTACAGCCTGCAGCAGCCTGGCGCATCGGGCCCGATAAGCGAACTGCAAACCTGGATCCTGCAGAACCTCACCACCGATCTGTGCGTGGAAAATCTGGCCGAGAAAGCGGCAATGAGCCCGCGTAACTTCACCCGCGTGTTTACCCGCGAGACCGGGGTCTCTCCTGCCCGCTACGTGAGCGAAGCGCGTCTGGCCGCCGCCCGCCAGTTGCTTGAGCAGACCCATGACTCCCTGGAGCGCGTTGCTGAGCAAAGCGGGTTTGGCACCAGCATTAATTTGCGCCGCATCTTTGAGAAACAGCTTCACCTTACCCCCGGCGAGTACCGCCAGCGATTCCACTGCCGCAAGATGGCGTAATCTGATCCTTTTTTGTCGTTTACGCCAACCGGCCCGACGCCTACAGTGACTCCAGACAACAGAGATAAGGAGTGCACCATGGTTAAGGTCGGTATTAACGGTTTCGGCCGTATCGGACGTAATTTCCTGCGCGCGGCGCTGGGTAACCCGGACCTGCAGATTGTGGCCATTAACGATCTGACGGACAGTAAAACCCTCGCCCACCTGCTGAAACATGATTCCCTTCTGGGCAAACTGCCCGCGCCCGTTGAAGCGGCAGAAGGCGCGCTGCAGGTAGACGGGCAACGGATCACGGTGTTTAGCGAACGCGAACCGGCGAATATTCCGTGGCGTGATGTCGGCGCCGACGTGGTGATTGAGGCCACGGGCTTCTTTACCGAGCGGGAGAAAGCGGCGGTACATATCACCCACGGTGGCGCTAAGCGCGTCATCATTTCCGCCCCCGGGAAGAACGACGACCTGACGATTGTGATGGGCGTTAACCATGACCAGTACGATCCCGCCCGGCACACAGTGGTGAGCAACGGGAGTTGCACCACCAACGGTCTGGCACCGGCCGCTCAGGTGCTGCACCAGCAGTTCGGGATTGAGCATGGCCTGATGAACACGACGCACGCCTACACCAACAGTCAGGCGCTGCACGATCAGCCGGAGAAAGATCTGCGTGGCGCACGCGCGGCGGCGCTGTCGATTGTGCCCTACTCCAGCGGCGCGGCGAAAGCGTTGGGGAAAGTCATCCCCTCCCTGGACGGCAAGCTGACCGGGTATTCCCTGCGTGTGCCGGTGCCGGTGGTGTCGATTGTGGATTTAACCGTGACGCTGAGCCGCAACGTGACCGCCGAAGAGGTGAATGACGCGTTCCGCAACGCGGCCGCCAGCGGGCCCCTGAAAGGCATTCTGGGGTATAGCGATGAGCCGCTGGTCTCCAGCGATTACCAGGGCGACCCGCGATCGTCGATTATCGACGGGCTTTCCACGCTGGTCATCGGCGGGAACATGGTGAAGATCCTGGCGTGGTATGACAATGAGTGGGGCTTCTCCAACCGCCTGGTGGATCTGGCGGTGCTGATGGATAAGAAAGGGCTGTAAGCCTGAGGCCGGGTGGCGCGAACGCTCACCCGGCAAAAAATCATTCCGCTTTCACTTTCACACCCATAAACACAATCACCATCGCCATCACCAGCAGGAAACCGCTGCCCGCGAATACGCCGCTGGCGCCGTTGAGGTCAAATACCGCCCCGCCTCCGGCCGCACCGGCGCTTATCGCTAGCTGGATTGAGGCCACCAGCAGCCCCCCTGCACTTTCGGCTTCATCCGGGACAGTGGTGGCAAGCCAGGTTGACCAGCCCACCGGAACCAGGCCAAATGCAAATCCCCACAGCGCGACCAGCAGTCCGTCCAGCATGGCCAGATGACCAAAGGCGACCATCATGAGCGCGAGTACGCCCATCGCAAACGGCACCAGCGCCAGCGTCAGGCGCAGATTGCGTGCCAGCAGATGCCCGGCAACGGAGGTGCCCACAAAGTTGGCAATACCAAAGCCCAGCAGGATCAGTGATATGGTCTCCACGCTCGCCTGCCCCACCGTCTCCAGGAACGGACGCAGATAGGTAAAGAAAGCGAAATGGCCGCTGAAGATCAGGATGGTCGCCAGCATGCCGCCGATCATCCCCGGACGACGCAGCACGCGGAACAGCGTACTCAGGCTGCCGCTGCTCTCAGGTTTCATGGACGGCAGGACCCAGAGCTGCCACAGCAGTGCCAGCATGCTTGGCAGAATGCAGAGGATAAACACGTTACGCCAGCCGATCAGGCTGCCCAGATAGCTGCCGAGCGGCGCCGCGACTACCGTGGCAATCGATACGCTGGAGAAGATCACCGCCAGCGCCTTCGGCACTTTATCCGCCGGAACCAGACGCATCGTCGTGGCCGTCGACATTGCCCAGAATCCCCCGATGGCTACCCCCAGCAGCAGGCGCCCCATCAGCAGGACGTGCAGGTTGGGCGCAAAGGCCACCAGCAGGCTGGAGATAATTTGCAGCACCGAGAAAAACATCAGCACCCAGCGGCGGTCGATACTTTTGGTTGCCGGGGTGATCAGCAGCCCGGTGACCAGCGCCACCAGCGCGGTGGCGGTGACGGCCTGTCCGGCCATCCCCTCGGTCACGCCCAGGCTCGCGGCCATTGGCGTTAACAAACTGGCCGGCAGAAATTCTGCCGTAATCAAACCAAATACCCCCAGCCCCAGTGAATAAACGGCCCGCCAGGCGGGTTTTGCAGGCGCTACCGCCTCGCTCGCCGCGACACATGAACTCATCTGTTGATCTCCCGTTATAAAAATGTGACTACAGTCGCAAAAGAATAGAAGGTTCACCCTGGACGATCTATGACATATAATCTCCACTTATTGATTATTCGTCCGGAGTTGCGCCATGACCGTACAGTCACCCGATCTGATCAGCGAACTTTTACGCGGCATGCGCCTGTCAGGCGTGAAATACCGGCGGATTGAAGCCAGTGCGCCATTTGGCGTCGCGTTTCATCAGGCTCCCGGCCGGGCGCAGTTTCATTTTGTGAGCCACGGTAGCGCCCTGTTGCGCATGGAGAGCGGAGCAACGTTCGAACTGAGCGGTGGCGACGCCCTCTTTATTCCCGGCGGGAATTCCCATGCCCTGCTCTCTGACGAGCAGGCCCCTCTTACCCCTGTCAACGCCTTTCCCAGTGAGCCTATCTGCAGCTCGGTCTGCGCCATCACCTGCGAGCCCTGCCCGGAGAGCGAGAACACCCTCATCTTTAGCGGGTGCATGGATTTTGAGCTGGGCGGAATGCAGCCGCTGATCAAGGCAATGCCGGAAGTGATGATGGTCAGCCGGTTAATGTCCACCTGGCCTGAGATCCACCCGCTGCTGGCGGCGATGGAGCGGGAGTCCGTGGCGCGTCAGGCCGGGTTTGCCGGGATCCTTGCGCGACTGGCCGACGTGGTAGCGGCCTTAATTGTGCGCGGCTGGGTTGAAGGCGGCTGTGGTAAAGCCACCGGCTGGGTGCAGGTTTTGCGCGACCCGCGCCTGAGCCGGGCCATTTACGCCATGCACCAGCAGCCGGGCCTGAACTGGAGCGTCGCGGATCTGGCAAAAGAAGCGGGCACGTCCCGCTCCGTGTTCGCCGAACGGTTTCTGGCCGCGACGGGAACCACTCCGGCAAAATATCTCAGCGAGCTGAGGATGCGCCTGGCCATCCAGTACATTCGCCATGAAAATCAGCCGATAGAAACCGTCGCGCTGCGGCTGGGGTACGGCTCTCTGGCGGCATTTAGCCGGGCATTTAAGCGCATTATTGGACATGCGCCGGGCACGCTGCGGGAAGCCAGCCAGACGCCGGAAGAGGTCTGACTGGCCAGCAATATTTAACGCGAAGCGGGCAATATTCGTCTAATGTTTTCAGGTGATTGACAACAGCGGTCACGCTGTTTAGTGAAGACAGGAGACGAACTGATGATAAGACCTCGTACACTACGCCCCGCGTTCTTGACCCTTGCGTTAGGCGGCGCACTGCTCGGCGTAACGACATTCGGTTATGCCGACGATAGCCCCGCAGCCCAGACAGCCTCACCCGATATTTTGCTGGGCCCGCTGTTTAATGATGTGCAGAGCGCCAAACTGTTTCCCGATCAGAAAACCTTTGCGGATGCCGTCCCCAAAAGCGACCCGCTGATGATTCTGGCGGACTATCGGATGCAGCACACGCAGTCCAGCTTTGACTTACGCCACTTTGTCGAG
This sequence comes from Enterobacter sp. C6, assembly GCF_008122455.1. Taxonomy (NCBI): domain Bacteria; kingdom Pseudomonadati; phylum Pseudomonadota; class Gammaproteobacteria; order Enterobacterales; family Enterobacteriaceae; genus Enterobacter; species Enterobacter sp. C6. The sequence goes on along the minus strand of NZ_QPFW01000248.1, from coordinate 97,915 downwards.
ATGAACTTTACGCTCCCTGCGGAAGGGGAAAAATATGTTCCGCCTGCTGGACAAAGTCTACGTGAGCATATTGACGATCTCTGGCCCGTACTGACGCGCACCACGGATAAAGCCAGCAACAAATGGGATTCCCTGCTGCCGTTACCCAAACCTTACGTTGTGCCCGGCGGACGTTTCCGCGAGGTCTACTACTGGGACAGCTATTTCACCATGCTGGGCCTGGCAGAGAGCGATCATTGGGACAAAATCAGCGACATGGTGGATAACTTTGCCTATGAGATTGACACCTTCGGCCACATTCCCAACGGCAACCGCAGCTATTACCTGAGCCGATCCCAGCCGCCGTTCTTCTCGCTGATGGTGGAACTGCTGGCAACGCACGACAGCGATGCGCTGAAGAAGTATCGTCCGCAGATGGAGAAAGAGTATGCCTACTGGATGGACGGCGTCGACGCCCTTCAGCCGGGTCAGGCCAACAAGCGCGTGGTGAAGCTGGATGACGGCGCTGTCCTCAACCGCTACTGGGATGACCGCGACACTCCGCGCCCGGAGTCCTGGCTTGACGATGTAAATACCGCCAAAAGTAACCCTAACCGACCTGCGACCGAAATCTACCGTGATTTGCGTTCCGCCGCGGCCTCGGGATGGGACTTTAGCTCCCGCTGGATGGACGATCCGCAAAAACTCGGCACCATCCGGACCACCAGCATTGTCCCCGTGGACCTAAATGCCCTGATGTTCAAGATGGAAAAACTGCTGGCGCGGGCAGGCCAGGAGAGTGGCGACGCCGCCAGCGCAAGCAAATACGAGGCGCTGGCCACCGCGCGTCAGAAAGCCATCGAGAGCCACCTGTGGAATGATAAAGAGGGCTGGTACGCGGATTACGATCTGAAGAGCAAGAAGGTACGCAATCAGCTCACGGCGGCAGCCCTGTTCCCGCTTTACGTGAAGGCAGCGGCGCAGGATCGGGCCGATAAAGTCGCCGCGGCAACCTCATCGCGCCTGTTGAAACCAGGCGGTATTGCGACCACCACCGTCAACAGTGGCCAGCAGTGGGATGCACCAAACGGTTGGGCCCCGCTGCAATGGGTGGCCGCGGAAGGGCTGCAGAATTACGGGCAAGAGAAGGTCTCGATGGATGTGACCTGGCGCTTCCTGAAAAACGTTCAGCATACTTATGACCGGGAAAAGAAACTGGTCGAGAAATACGACGTGTCGACAACCGGTACGGGCGGCGGCGGCGGCGAGTATCCGCTGCAGGACGGCTTCGGCTGGAGCAACGGGGTGACGCTGAAGATGCTGGATCGGGTCTGCCCGAAAGAGAAACCGTGCGACAGCGTGCCGGAGAATCGGCCTGCGGCGAATGATGAGGTGGCGCCGGTAAAAGCGACGGCGCAGTAAGTGAGTATTGCCGGGTGGCGGCTACGCCTTACCCGGCCTACTTTTTAAACTCACAGGGCTTTGCTTAGAAGCTGTAACTCGCCCCTAGCTGATACGTTCTGTCGCGCCCAATCCAGCAGTTGGTCGCGTCGTAGCAGGTCAGCGTCTCTTTGTTGGTGATGTTCTGCGCGCTGGCCTTAAGCGTTAGCCCTGCCAGCGAGGGCAGGATCTCGCCCATCCGGTACGAGGCCGCCAGATCGTACTGGGTGGTGCCGCCCAGCTTACCCGCATCGTTTGCCGGAGAGATTTCCATCGGGCCGGTATAGCGTGCGCCCGCTCCCAGCATCAGCCCTTTCAGCGGCGTGTTTTCAAAGGTGTAATCCCCCCAGAGGTTGAAGGCATTCTCCGGCACCTGCGTTGGACGTTTCCCTTTGTATTTATCATCTTCCGTATTGATCGCGTGGGTGTAGGCATAGTTAGCAATCAGCGTCAGGTTGTCCGTCGGGCGGCTGATGGCAGACAGCTCAGCCCCTTTGGATTCCACCTCCCCGGTCTGACGATAGTTCAGAAAGCCCGGATCGGAGGTGACGACATTTTTCTGACGGATGTTGTACACCGAAGCGGTAAAGGTGGTGGCGTAGTCGGCCAGCAGATATTTCACGCCGCCCTCCACCTGCTTGCTGGTGGTCGGCTTGACGTCTTTCGCCGCGAGCGTTCCCTTCGGCGACACCGGCGCAAAGCCTTCGGAATAGCTGATAAACGGTGACAGACCATTATCAAAAGCGTAAAGCGCGCCCAGGCGTTTGGTGACGCGATCCTGCGATACCCAGTCCTTATCACCGTTTTGCAGATAATTGGTGGTGACGGAGCGATAATCGTCGTAGCGCAGGCTACCCAGCAGATTTAAGCCACCCCACTCCACCTGATCCTGCAGGTAGTAGCCGTTCTGCTGATAGCTCAGCCGGTTTTTCTGGGCGGTATACAGGCCTAATGCGCTTTCACTGATTTGCGAATAGTCAGGATGACGCATATCCATGCCCGGCGTGGTCGACGCGTAACGGTAGTGGAAATGGGAGTTCAGCTTCTGGTAGTCAAACCCGGCCAGCAGATGGTGTTTCCAGTCGCCCAGCGCCACGGTTTTAGTCACCTGGTTATCGATGTTGAAGCTCTGCAGATCTTCATCGGTGGTGTAGGCAAAGCGGTTAAGCTGATAGACCTCGCTTCCCGTGCCCGTCGCATAGACGCTGCGCTGATGCGTATCGACGTCGAAATAGCGCGCCTTCTGGTTAAAGCCCCAGCCGCTGTCGAACGCATGTTCAAAGCTGTAGCCCAGCATCCACTGGCGCTGCTTAAATCCGTTCCACTCATCACCGGCATAGTCGCGCTTGCCCGCGTATTTCGAGCGCAGGTAGGCGAGCGGCAGCGGGTTCGACGGCGTCAGGCTCGGGGAGTTCTGCGCCAGCGCATCCAGAGTCAGGCGGGTTTTGCTGTCGGGTTGCCAGGTGACGGATGGGGCAACCAGGTAATTTTCATACCGGGTGGTGTGCGGCTGATCGTCATTTTCCGTCGCTTTCCCCAGCAAACGGTAGTTCCAGTCGCTATCGGCGATCTGCCCGGTTGAGTCGAGATACCCCTCTTTCAGGTTGCGGTTGCCGGTGTTAAATCCGAATTCAGTTCGCGCTTCACGCTGCGGCTTTTTACTCTGGATATTCACCAGCCCGCCCGGCGAGCCGCCGCCGTAGAGAACCGATGAGGGGCCTTTCAGGATATCAACGCTGTCAATCAACAGCGGATCGATGCGGGCTTTGGTATTGCCGGTGACGTTATAGGGCAGCTGCAGCCCGTTGTAGAACTCCTGGTCGACGGTAAAGCCACGAATTTTATATTCGCTCATGTAGGAGGTATTTCCCCGCACCTCGGTTGAGACCCCTGGCGCATAGCGCAGGATTTCATTCACGGAATTCGCATGGCGCTTGTCAATTTCCGGCGCAGAGAGGGTCGTGATGACCTGCGGCGTTTTACTTTCAGCAACGGCCGATTTCGTGGCGCTGTTCGTCCAGGCCGGCAGCTCGCTGCCCTGCTCTGCGCCGGTGACGACGATAGTGGATTCTTCGGCGAATGCCGGAACGTGCAGTGCGAGCGAGACGGCGCCTGCCAGGGCGCATAGCGTAAAACGTGAGGGAGTCATAATGTCGTCTTGTTGTTAGATGCGATACGGAACGACAATTATTATCATTTAGATTAACAAATCAATACACAGGCAAAAAAACGGCCCTCCGCAGAGAGCCGTTTACGTCATGTTATGCTCGTCGCAGTAACCTGAATATGCCCAGCACCACAATGGCGCCCACGACAGCGACCAGAAAACTGTGCAGGTCAAAACCACTTATGTTGCCTCCGAAGCCAAACATCGTCGCCAGCCAGCCGCCCACAACCGCACCAACGACCCCGAGTACACAGGTCAAAATAAAGCCGCCGCCATCGTTTCCCGGCATGATCAATTTCGCGATAGCGCCAGCAATAAGACCAAAGATAATCCAGGCGATGATACCCATAGCGATGCCCTCTTGCAGGTTTAACGCATGCGCAGAAAACCTTCTGCACAGCTAACGTAAGTATAGGTCATCGCCGGAAAATCATTTTCTTCTCACCGACTTATCTTTGTCTAAAGAGGCAAAAAAAACTCACCGGTTTGTATTAAGTTTCATCACAGATTGCCGATAACGCTAAGACAGTCTGTCATCTATCAAGGAGCCATCCGGCGTGAGTCATTACAGTGAGCAGTTCCTCAAGCAAAATCCGCTGGCTGTATTAGGGGTATTACGCGACCTGCAAAAAGGTGAAGTGCCGCTGCGCATCAGCTGGTCGAATAATCAGTTCATCAGCAAGATCCTTGACGCCTCGCAGGAGCGGCTGGTGATTGATTTAGGCAGTCAGGAGTATGAAAACCGCGCGGCGCTGAAGGCGGAGAATATCGCGGTGATGGCCGAAACGCAGGGCGCCAAAGTGGAGTTTGTCCTGTCGCGACTGGAACTGAGCGAGTACCAGGGACTCCCTGCTTTTGCTACCCCACTTCCCACCAATCTCTGGTTTGTTCAGCGTCGTGAATATTTCCGCATTAGCGCTCCGCTTCACCCCGCCTATTTTTGTAAGGCCAAAATGCCGGATAAAAAAGAGATCCGCTTCCGCCTCTTCGATCTGTCACTGGGCGGCATGGGTGCGCTGATGGATACGCCGAAACCCGACGGACTGGTAGAAGGCATGCGGTTTACGCAAATTGAACTGGATATGGGGGGCTGGGGTCGCTTTTATTTCGATGCACAGCTGATTGCCATCAGCGACCGTACCGTCGTGGACAGCAAAAATGAAACCATCACCACGCCGCGTCTGAGCTTCCGCTTCCTGAACGTGGGGCCCGGTGCAGAGCGTGAGCTTCAGCGCATCATCTATTCGCTGGAGCGGGAGGCGCGGGAACGCGCAAATAAAGTTCTGTAAGAAAATCGGGCAGCGTGACCGCCGCCCGTCTGCGGCATTACATGGCATCCATCGCTTTCTGTACTTTCCAGATATAACGAGGCGCCTGTGGTGCCGGGTGATTTTTCGCCACATGCTCAAAGAATTCGTCTTTGTCCATGCCGTTAATCTCTTCTATCGCCTCTTTGCGGTCAGAGGAGAAGGTTCTGAGCAACGCGCCGGCACCGTTAACGTAAGAGACCACCAGCGCGTACTGCATCACCTCCGGATCCTTAATACCCTTCAGCACGCCGTGCTCCATGATGCTCAGATAGGCCGTGCCCATTGAAATGTTACGTTCCGGGTTCTTCAGCTCGCTGGTTGACGGCTGACCGCTCCAGCCCATATAGCGGTAAACTTCTTTACCCGCCGTTGACGCTTTAAGCTGCATCAGCCCCACCGCGTTGGATTTGCTGACAAGCGTGGGGTTACCGCCGGACTCCACCGCAATGATCGCCGTGATAAGACGCGGACTGACGCCCCAGGCCTTCCCGGCTTGTTCACTGATCGGCATCCACTGCATGGCCCGTTTCACCGGCACTTCCGGGTTCCAGGGTGGGTTTTGATAATCATGTTTTGAACTACAGCCAGCAAGCAACACAATCAAAAAAGCAAACCATCTCAATTTCACGTCATCTATCCTTATAGCCGGTCATCGCGGTGCGCCGCCTCTTGAAGCAGGCGTCGTATACGCGGCATGATATAGACAATTAGTTTCTCATTCAGCAAGGAATTGCCATGTCTCAGTTTCATCTCATCGCGCCGTCGGGCTACTGCATTAACCAGGACGCGGCGCAGCGGGGCGTTCAGCGTTTGCTGGAATCGGGTCATCAGGTAGAAAATCAGACGATTATCCCCCGCCGCCAGCAGCGTTTTGCCGGTACAGAAGCGCAGCGGCTGAATGATATCAACAGCCTGGTGAACCTGAAGGGTGAAAACCGGATTGTGCTGGCGGTGCGCGGCGGATATGGCGCGAGCCGGCTGCTGGAGAGCATTGACTGGCAGGGTCTGGCGCAGCGCCAGCAGCAGGATCCGCTACTTATATGCGGCCACAGCGATTTCACCGTCATCCAGCTCGGGCTGCTGGCGCTACATAACGTTACCACCTTCAGCGGCCCGATGCTGGCCGGTAACTTCGGCGCCCCGGAGCTGAATGCGTTTACCATGGAACACTTCTGGCGCGCGCTGCGCAACCCCACCTACAGCGTGGAGTGGCAAGGCAATGGGCCGCACTGGGAATGCGAAGGTCAGCTCTGGGGCGGCAACCTGGCGATGCTGGTTTCACTTATCGGCACGCCGTGGATGCCGCACATCGAGGACGGCATTCTGGTGCTGGAAGATATCAACGAACATCCGTTCCGCGTCGAACGCATGCTGTTGCAGCTCTATCATGCCGGTATTCTTGAACGCCAGTCCGCGATTGTGCTGGGCAGCTTCAGCGGTTCTGCGCCGAATGACTATGACGCGGGTTACTCCCTGGAGAGCATGGTTGAGTTCATTCGCTCGCGGCTGGATATTCCGGTCATCACCGGTCTGGATTTCGGCCATGAGCAGCGCACCGTGACCCTGGCACTGGGGGCACACGCCTCGCTGATCCACAATGATTCCGGCAGTCGGCTGACCATCAGCGGCCATCCTGTCATAAAGGCATAAAAAAGCCGTTATACCCCCTTAATAAAACGCTGTTGCCGTCGTTAATATGTTAGGGTTTTAGTAACAGCGTTAACATTGAGGTGGGAGTAAGAGAACATTGGATGCCGCAGCGATAATCAGCCTTTTCATTTTGGGTTCGGTCCTTGTAACCAGCAGTATTTTATTAAGTTCATTTTCATCGCGTCTCGGCATACCTATTCTTGTCATTTTCCTCGCCATCGGCATGCTGGCCGGCATTGATGGCATTGGCGGTATCCCTTTCGATAACTACCCTTTCGCCTACATGGTGAGTAACCTCGCGCTGGCGGTGATCCTACTGGACGGCGGGATGCGCACCCAGGCGAGCTCCTTCCGCGTGGCCTTAGGGCCCGCGCTGTCGCTCGCGACGGTTGGCGTGCTGATTACCTCTGGCCTCACCGGAATGATGGCCGCGTGGCTTTTCCATCTCAACATCATGGAAGGTTTGCTGATTGGCGCGATTGTTGGCTCAACCGATGCGGCAGCGGTATTTTCCCTGCTTGGCGGAAAAGGGCTTAACGAACGCGTTGGCTCAACGCTTGAGATTGAATCCGGCAGTAACGATCCGATGGCGGTGTTTCTCACCATCACGCTTATCGAGATGATTCAGCAGCACGAAAGCGGGCTGAGCTGGACGTTTGCGTTACATATTCTGCAGCAGTTTGGCCTGGGGATTGTCATCGGCCTGGCTGGGGGATATCTGCTCCAGCAGACGATCAACCGTATATCGCTTCCTCTGGGGCTTTACCCGCTGCTGGCGCTGAGCGGCGGCATTCTCATTTTTGCCGTCACTACCGCAGTGGACGGCAGCGGCATTCTCGCCGTCTACCTCTGCGGGTTCCTGATGGGCAACCGCCCTATTCGTAACCGGCATGCCATTTTGCAGAACTTCGACGGTCTGGCCTGGCTGGCGCAGATCGGCATGTTTCTGGTGCTGGGTCTTCTGGTTACACCATCGGACCTGCTGCCGATCGCCGTTCCGGCGCTGCTGCTCTCTGCATGGATGATCTTCTTTGCCCGTCCGCTGTCGGTATTTGCAGGCCTGCTGCCGTTTCGTGGCTTCAACCTGCGAGAGCGGATCTTCATCAGTTGGGTGGGCCTGCGCGGCGCGGTGCCGATTATCCTTGCGGTGTTCCCGATGATGGCCGGTCTGGATAACGCGCGGCTGTTCTTTAACGTGGCGTTCTTCGTGGTGCTGATTTCGCTGCTGTTCCAGGGAACCTCGCTCGGGTGGGCAGCGAAAAAAGCCAAAGTGGTTGTCCCTCCCGTGGGCTGGCCGGTCTCCCGCGTGGGGCTCGACATTCATCCGGAAAACCCGTGGGAACAGTTCGTCTATCAGCTGAGCGCCGACAAATGGTGCGTAGGGGCTTCACTGCGCGATTTGCACATGCCGGCCGAAACGCGCATTGCCGCCCTGTTCCGCGACAACGTTCTGCTGCACCCTACCGGCAGCACCCGCCTGCGCGAAGGGGATATTCTCTGCGTGATTGGCCGCGAGCGCGACCTGCCCGCGCTGGGCAAACTGTTCAGCCAGTCGCCTCCGGTGGCGCTGGATCAGCGTTTCTTCGGCGATTTTATTCTGGAAGCCAGCGCCAGGTTTGCCGATGTCGCGCTGATCTACGGCCTGGATGAAGGTGCTGAAGACGGAGATAACCAGCAAACGCTGGGCGAAATCATCCAGCAGCGGCTTGGCGCGGCCCCGGTCGTGGGAGACCAGGTGGAGTTTGCCGGGATGATCTGGACGGTTGCCGAAAAAGAGGATAACGCGGTGCGGAAAGTCGGTTTGAGGCCGATGGAAGAGGAAGCGGAGTAGCGGTTTTTTTGCCGGGTGGCGGCTTCGCCTTACCCGGCAAAAAAACCTCGAACGTAGGCCGGGTAAGCGTTAGCGCCACCCGGCGAACATATGTTACACCGTCACAACCGGCACTCTCGGCGCCAGGGCGCACATCAATTCGTACCCCACCGTGCCCGCCGCGGCAGCAACGTCATCAATCTTAATTTCGTTACCCCACAGCTCGACCGGTGAACCGATGCCCGCCTGCGGGCAGGGCGTCAGGTCAACGGCCAGCATATCCATTGAGACGGTGCCCACCGTTCCCGTGCGAACCCCATCGACCCAGACCGGCGTACCGGTCGGCGCGATGCGCGGGTAGCCGTCGGCATAGCCGCCCGCCACGATGCCAATCCGCTGCTCGCCCTTTGCCCGGTAGCGGCTGCCGTAGCCCACCGTGTCGCCGGCCTTCAGGGTTTGCACACCAATGATTTCGCTGCGCAGAGTCATGACCGGCTTCAGGCCGCTGTTGGCGATATCCTGCCACTGGCCTGAGGGAGACGCACCGTACAGAACGATCCCCGGACGCACCCAGTTATAGTGCGCCTCGGGATGCCACAGCGTGGCCGCCGAGTTCGACAGCGAGCGCGGGCAGTCCAGCCCTTCTGCCGCCTGCTCAATGCGGACCATGGCATCGGCAATCCCGTCGGGTTGTTCCGCGTCGGCAAAATGCGCCATCAGCGTCATTTCACCTACGTTCTTCAGCGCGCGCAGCTGCTGCCAGACCGTATGCACCCTCTCAGGCTGGAAGCCCAGGCGGTTCATGCCGCTGTTCACCTTGAGATAGATATCCAGCGGAGCATGGAGCTTCGCATCCTGAATCGCTTTGATCTGCCAGTTGCTGTGCACGCTGGTGGTCAGTCGATACTTATCCAGCAGCGGCAGATCGTCGGCGTGGAAAAAACCTTCCAGCAGCAGAATAGGCCCTTTCCAGCCGCGCTCGCGCAGCAGAATGGCCTCTTCCAGATTGAGTAAGGCAAAACCATCGGTGGCGCTCAGGGCGCTCCAGATACGATCGATACCGTGGCCGTATGCATTCGCTTTCACCACCGACCAGACGCGCGAACCAGGTGCCGCCCGACGAACAATCTGCAGATTATCCTTCAGGGCCTGCAGGTTCAGTTGGGCCAGAACAGGACGGGACATGACAGCTCCTTAGTTATGCGCGCCGTGCAGATGCTGTGGACGCGAAGGCGTAAACCCCGATTGATAGCGTGCGGCGCTTAAATCGTCAAATGGAATTGCCGGCGTGCGCCCGGAAATCAGGTCGCTCAGCAGTTGGCCCGATCCGCAGGCCATCGTCCAGCCAAGCGTGCCGTGGCCGGTATTGGTCCACAGGTTTTTAAACGGCGTGCGGCCCACGATCGGCGTGCCGTCGGGCGTCATTGGACGCAGGCCGGTCCAGAACGTCGCCTGCTCCACAAAGCCACCGCGCGGGAAGAGATCGCCCACCACCATCTCCAGCGTTTCACGACGCGGCTGCAGCAGTTCGGTGTTGAAGCCGACAATCTCGGCCATGCCGCCTACGCGAATGCGGTTATCGAAGCGGGTAATGGCGATTTTGTAGGTTTCATCCAGAATGGTCGATACCGGAGCACCGCTCTCTTCTTTCACCGGAATGGTCAGCGAGTAGCCTTTTAGCGGGTAGACCGGAATGTCGAGAATGCCTTTCAGCATGGCGGTGGAGTACGAACCAAACGCCATCACGTAGGCATCGGCTTTGATCACCTCGTCGCCGCACTTCACGCCGTAAATTTTTTCCCCTTCCGACAGCAGCTTGTCGACAGAGGTGTTGAAGAGGAACTTCACCCCCGCCTGCTCGCACATTTGCGCCAGACGTTGCGTAAAGAGCTGGCAGTCGCCGGTTTCGTCATTCGGCAGGCGCAGGCCGCCCGTCAGCTTATGCGCCACTTCCGCCAGCGCCGGTTCAACCTGCCCTAACTGACTGGCTTCCAGCAGCTGGTACGGTACGCCGGCATCTTCCAGCACGGCGATATCGCGGGTGGCATTTTCGTACTGTTGCTCGGTGCGGAAGAGTTGCAGCGTTCCGCCCTGACGGCCTTCGTACTCAATCCCCGTCGACGCGCGCAGTGCTTTCAGGCAGTCGCGGCTGTATTCCGCCAGGCGCACCATGCGCCCTTTGTTCTCCATGTAGTGGCGGGTGTCGCAGTTGCGCAGCATCTGCCACATCCACTTCAGCTGGAACTGCGTGCCGTCAAGGCTGATGGCCAGCGGCGCATGGCGCTGGAACATCCATTTAATCGCTTTCAGCGGAACGCCCGGCGCAGCCCACGGAGCGGCATAGCCGGGAGAGATTTGCCCGGCGTTCGCCGCGCTGGTTTCGAGCGCCGGACCGGATTCACGATCGATAACGGTTACGTCATGTCCCGCCTGACTTAAATACCAGGCGCTGGTTACCCCAACGACACCACTTCCCAGTATGACAACACGCATAGCCACTCCATTATGTGCAAAAGAACAATCTTCTAATTACAGATTGATAACCTAGTTGAAAATATTATTCAACATATGACTTTTTTATGGTGACTTACCTCACACATCCCCCAGCATCAGGGGATAGCGCTAATTTGGGATCTCCTGCTGCGCGTTATTTTTAACCAGCATAATATGCTGGGACATACCGTTTTTTTGCCGTATCAAAAACGCGAAATCGCAAAGAAAAAATTTCTGCCTCAGCACGCTTTTTAACACGTTGATCTATGCTTGAAAGGAGGCTCTCCAGACAGAGAGAGCACCCACAACGAGGGCGCGCTAATGGCTACTATTGATTCCCTGAACAAGGACAACACACGTCTGAGCGATGGACCCGACTGGACCTTCGAGCTGCTGGATGTTTACCTCGCCGAAATCGACCGGGTCGCAAAACTGTATCGTCTGGATACCTATCCCCATCAGATTGAAGTCATTACGTCCGAACAGATGATGGACGCCTACTCCAGCGTCGGGATGCCGATTAACTATCCGCACTGGTCGTTTGGTAAAAAATTTATTGAAACGGAGCGGCTGTATAAGCACGGCCAGCAGGGGCTGGCGTATGAGATTGTCATTAACTCCAATCCGTGTATCGCCTATTTAATGGAAGAGAACACCATTACCATGCAGGCGCTGGTGATGGCGCACGCCTGCTACGGGCACAACTCCTTTTTCAAGAATAACTACCTGTTCCGCAGCTGGACGGATGCCAGCTCCATCGTCGATTACCTGATCTTCGCCCGTAAATATATTACCGACTGCGAAGAGCGCTACGGCGTGGACGAGGTGGAAAAACTGCTCGATTCCTGCCACGCGCTGATGAACTACGGCGTGGACCGCTACAAACGTCCGCAGAAAATCTCCCTGCAGGAGGAGAAAGCGCGGCAGAAAAGCCGCGAAGAGTATCTGCAGAGCCAGGTGAACATGCTGTGGCGCACCCTGCCGAAGCGTGAGGAAGAAAAAGCGGTCGCCGAAGCGCGTCGCTATCCGTCCGAGCCGCAGGAAAACCTGCTCTATTTTATGGAGAAGAACGCCCCGCTGCTGGAGCCATGGCAGCGTGAGATCCTGCGCATCGTGCGCAAGGTGAGCCAGTATTTCTATCCGCAAAAGCAGACGCAGGTGATGAACGAAGGCTGGGCGACCTTCTGGCACTACACCATCCTCAACCATCTGTACGACGAGGGGAAAGTTACCGAGCGGTTCATGATGGAGTTCCTCCACAGCCATACCAATGTGGTGTTCCAGCCGCCTTACAACAGCCCGTGGTACAGCGGCATTAACCCGTACGCGCTTGGCTTTGCCATGTTCCAGGACATTAAGCGTATCTGCCAATCGCCAACGGAAGAAGACAAGTACTGGTTCCCGGATATCGCCGGCTCTGACTGGCTGGAAACGCTGCACTTTGCGATGCGCGACTTCAAGGATGAGAGCTTCATCAGCCAGTTTATGTCGCCGAAGATCATGCGTGACTTCCGCTTCTTCACCGTGCTGGACGACGACCGCAACAACTATCTGGAAATCTCCGCAATCCACAACGAGGAGGGTTACCGTGAGATCCGCTCTCGCCTCTCTTCCCAGTACAACCTGAGCAACCTTGAGCCGAATATTCAGGTGTGGAACGTTGATTTGCGCGGTGACCGCTCCCTGACGCTGCGCTATATCCCGCACAATCGCGCGCCGCTGGATAAAGGGCGCAAAGAGGTGCTGAAGCATGTGCATCGCCTGTGGGGCTTTGACGTGCAGCTGGAGCAGCAGAATGAAGACGGGAGCGTCGAGCTGCTGGAACGCTGCCCGGCGCGGTTGAATACGCTGTAGTTTTTTTGCCGGGTGGCGGCTACGCCTTACCCGGCCTACGGGTTTTGTAGGCCCGGTAAGCGAAACGCCACCGGGCGAAAAAAACCTCTCATACGAGAGGTTTTTTATTTCAGCGGCTCTGAATCGCCAAATCGCCCGGCAGCGTTTTCTGCATGCGGTGCCAGATTTCACCGGAATCATGACCGTAGCGGCGCACCGTCTCATAAACCTGATCGTGCAGGCCTTCGGTACAGAGCTTGCTCAGCTTATGGTAGAAGCCCAGCGCCAGGCTACGCGCTTCCGGATTGGCAAAGTAATGGCGGCCGATGCGGGTATAAAGCCCTTTCATACCGTTGAGGATCAGGCCATACACCGGGTTGCCGGAGGCAAACGCCAGGCCGCGAAACACGTTGTAATCGAGGGTGGCAAAAGCATCGGCGTGATCTTCCACCTCGTTCGCTGTGGCCAGCACCGCAAGGGCGTCTTCCGGATGCTGACGGAAAGCGGTACGAATAAAGATCGTCGCGATGTTGGTGCGAACGGAGAGCAGATTATCAATGAGCTGCGGCACGCTTTCATGGTCGAGACGCGCCAGCGTTTCAAGAATGTTCAGCCCGGACGTTTCCCAGAAGTTGTTTACTTTCGTCGGCTTGCCGTGCTGGATAGTCAACCAGCCATCGCGCGCCAGCCGCTGGAGCACTTCACGCAGCGTGGTGCGAGTGACGCCAATCAGTTCAGAGAGTTCGCGTTCAGCCGGAAGAATGGACCCCGCAGGGAAACGATTATTCCAGATGCTTTCAATGATGTACTCTTCCGCGAAACCCGCCGGGCTCTGCGCCTTAATGACCATAGTGAGATTTCCATTACACAGCTTTAGCAAATTGGACTCATCATACCAGAGGCAGCCAGTGGCAGGTAGCACGGCAAAGAGAGAAAAGAGGGATCGCCGTTTCATTTTTGTGAAATTTACAATGCAGCCTTATCCGCCTCCAGGCCGCGATTTTTGCGTATACTGATGTTTTGTCTTACTTGACGGGGATGGACGTCTGTCGTGGAAATTTCTTTTGGGCGCGCACTGTGGCGCAACTTTTTAGGCCAGTCTCCGGACTGGTACAAACTTATACTTCTGGTGTTCCTGGTCGTTAACCCCCTCCTCTTTAGCGTAAACCCGTTCATTGCCGGGTGGCTGCTGGTGGCGGAGTTTATCTTCACCCTGGCCATGGCGCTGAAATGTTATCCGCTTTTGCCGGGCGGACTACTGGCGTTTGAGGCCGTCGTCATCGGCATGACCCGCGCCGAGCACGTCAAAGCCGAGCTGGCAGCCAATCTCGAAGTGCTTCTGCTGCTGATGTTTATGGTGGCGGGCATCTACTTTATGAAACAGCTGCTGCTGTTTATCTTCACGCGCCTGCTGCTCAGCATTCCGTCGAAAATGTTGCTCTCGCTGGCGTTTTGCCTTGCGGCCGCCTTCCTGTCGGCCTTCCTGGATGCGCTGACGGTCGTCGCGGTGGTGATAAGCGTAGCGGTGGGGTTTTACGGTATTTATCACCGCGTGGCCTCCTCTCGTCCGGGCGAGGATTTGCAGGATGACAGCCACGTCGATGCGCATAATCGTGAGGTACTGGAACAGTTTCGCGCCTTCCTGCGCAGCCTGATGATGCATGCTGGCGTCGGTACCGCGCTGGGCGGCGTGATGACCATGGTGGGCGAACCGCAAAACCTGATCATTGCCAAAGCGGCGGGCTGGCACTTCGGTGAGTTCTTCCTGAGAATGGCGCCGGTGAGCGTACCGGTGCTTTTCTGCGGGCTGGCGACCTGTCTGCTGGTGGAGAAGTTTCGCCTCTTTGGCTATGGGGCCCAGCTCCCGGAGCCGGTACGTCAGGAGCTGCATAAATTCGATCTGCAGAGCCGACGCCAGCGGACGCGCCAGGAGACGCTGCGTCTGATTGCGCAGGGCATCATCGGCGTCTGGCTGATCGCCGCGCTGGCGTTCCATCTTGCCGAAGTGGGGCTGATTGGCCTGTCGGTCATTATTCTCGCCACCACCTTTACCGGCGTGACGGACGAGCATGCCATCGGTAAGGCGTTTACCGAAGCCCTGCCATTTACCGCCCTGCTGGCGGTGTTCTTTGCCGTCGTGGCGGTGATAATCGACCAGCATCTGTTCGCGCCGATTATTGCCTTTGTCTTAAAGGCATCGCCGGATGCTCAGCTGTCGCTGTTTTACCTGTTCAACGGCCTGCTCTCGTCGATCTCAGATAACGTCTTCGTCGGGACGGTCTATATCAACGAGGCCAAAGCGGCTATGGAGCAAGGCGTTATCAGCGCCGGACAGTTTGAGCTGCTGGCCGTGGCGATCAATACCGGCACCAACCTGCCATCGGTGGCGACGCCAAACGGCCAGGCCGCCTTCCTGTTCCTCCTGACCTCCGCCCTCGCGCCGCTCATACGACTTTCTTATGGCAGGATGGTGTGGATGGCGCTGCCCTATACGCTGGTGCTCACGATCGTGGGATTGCTTTGCGTCAAAATTACCCTCATTCCCTGTACGCAATGGTTGATACAAGCGGGTATACTTGCGGCGCAATAAACACTGCATCTCGGGCAGTTCGCTGCCCGTTTGCCTTTTCGCACGATAAACATCCAATTACGTTTTATTTCGCCAGGTACAGGTGGCGCGAAAAACGAATTCGTTTACACTGCGATTTCTAAGCATGTTCCAGGGAAATGATTATGTTGAGATTTTTAAACCAGTGCTCCCGCGGTCGCGGAGCGTGGTTGTTAATGGCCCTGACCGCCTTTGCGCTGGAAATGGTCGCGCTGTGGTTCCAGCATGTAATGGGACTCAAACCTTGCGTGCTTTGTATTTATGAACGCTGCGCACTGTTCGGCATTATGGGTGCGGGCCTGGTGGGCGCGATTGCCCCAAAATCGCCGCTTCGCTATGCCGGTATTGCCATCTGGATATACAGCGCCTGGAAAGGAATTGAACTCTCCTGGCAGCACACCATGATGCAATTGCATCCGTCACCGTTTATGACCTGTGATTTTGCCGCCCGCTTCCCGAGCTGGCTGCCGCTGGACAAATGGCTGCCGCAGGTGTTTGTCGCATCCGGTGACTGCTCCGTTCGTCAGTGGGAATTCCTGACGCTGGAGATGCCGCAGTGGCTGGTGGGTATTTTTGCCGCCTACTTCGTCGTGGCGCTGCTGGTGCTGATTGCCCAGCCGTTCAAACCGAAGAAACGCGATTTGTTCGGAAGGTAAAAGCAAAACGGCAACCTCGGTTGCCGTTTTTAGTGTTTGCGCCCTCTCCCGTGGGAGAGGGTTGGGGTGAGGGCGTCAGGCCGCACAAACACAATAAAAAACCCGCCTCGGCGGGTTTTTTAATCTCAACGGGTCGGGTGGTTCATGATGTGGTCTTCCCAGTCACGCACCTCGGACTCTTTCACCGCGATGTGGCGCACTGAAATGCGCTCACCGTGCATCGCCGCTTTTGAACCGGTTAACAGCGGATGCCAGTCAGGCAGACCTTTCCCTTCCGCCAGCAGGCGATACGCGCAGGTATGCGGCAGCCATTCAAAGGTGGGCAAATTATCCCGGGTTAACTTGATGCAGTCCGGCTCAAACTCGAAGCGGCGCTCATAGTTGCGGCACTGGCAGGTCTTTATGTTTAGCTGCTTGCAGGCAACGTTGGTGAAGTAAATCTCGTCCGTATCTTCATCCATCAGCTTATGCAGGCAGCACTGACCGCAGCCGTCGCATAAGGATTCCCATTCCGCGTCCGTCATGTCGTCGAGAGTTTTGCTTTGCCAGAAAGGGATGTCGTTCATCAGGATGTCCACACGTCAAAAGAAAGCGCACCTTATAACGAGTCTGGCACGTCGATGCAAGTTTTGCCGCCCTTTTCAGGCGGCAAGAGGAGGTTACAGCACGCGGGTTTTCAGCGACAGGCCGTTAAAACCGACCTCAAGCTCGTCACCGCTGAGCAGCGGGCCAACACCTTCTGGGGTTCCGGTCAGGATCACATCGCCCGGCTTCAGGGTAAAGAAGCGGCTCATGTAGGCGATCAGCGGCACAATCTTATGGATCATGTCTGCCGTGGTGCCCTGCTGGCGGATTTCACCGTTAACCTTCAGGCTGAGCGGGGTGTCCTGCGGATCGCCGGTAAATTCGCTCACCGGCACAAACGCCGAGATCGGGCAGGAATTATCAAACCCTTTGGCTTTTTCCCAAGGCTGCCCGGCTTTCTTCATTTTGCCCTGCACGTCACGTAGCGTCAGATCCAGCGCCACGCCGTAGCCGGCAATCGCTTTCTGAACATGATCTTCGGAGGCCTGACGCAGCGTTGCGCCGATCAGCACGGCGAGTTCAACTTCGTGATGCACCGAGCCGAGCCCCTGCGGCAGGGCCAGCGGCTGGCGGATATCGCAAAGCGCCGTTTCAGGCTTAATGAACAGAACCGGCTCTTCTGGCGTCGCGCTGCCCATCTCCTGAATATGTTTTGCATAGTTGCTGCCCACGCAGACGACTTTGCTGACGGGATAATCCAGTAATGCACCTTGCCAGTTGTGATGTTGATACATGGTCGACCCCTAAACGGTTGATGTGTTGTGCCCAAAAACAGTTGAGACTATTTTTTTCCGTTCGCCTCAAGATGCTGTTTTAATAAATTCTCCGGTGGCGGTGGAAGCTGTAAATAATAGCCCTGCTCGGCTAATGCCGTTTTCACTTTCTCCAGATCGGCATTCACCAGTTTCTTGCGACCATCAAGCGGCAGCAGCATCGCCAGCTGTGGTCGGCCAAAGTTCTTCATTAATTCTTCAGGCACGCGTGAAAAATCGTCTTTCTTTTCGACATAAAGATAGGTCTGGTCACGGCTTGTACTTCTGTAGATCACACAAAACATGTTTTTACTCTGAATTAATGGGTGGTTGCTTGCCTCAATATACTCCTGACTATAACATGCCTGATACTCTTCGGAATATCGCAGCGAGTGGTTGCGGTTAATAGCAAATTGAGTAAGGCCAGGATGTCAAACACGCCCATCGAGCTTAAAGGCAGTAGCTTCACCTTATCAGTGGTACATTTGCATGATGCAAAACCCGAGGTTATTCGTCAGGCGTTAGAGGACAAAATCGCCCAGGCTCCCGCCTTTCTGAAGCACGCCCCTGTTGTTATCAACGTTAGCGGTCTTGAGGCTCCGGTTAACTGGAAACTTCTCCAGCAGGCCGTCTCCTCGACCGGACTGCGTATCGTGGGCATCAGCGGCTGCAAAGATACTGAGCTGAAAGCGGAAATTGAGCGTGCGGGGCTGCCTCTTCTGAATGAGGGCAAAGAAAAAGCCTCGCGTGCGGCACCCGTTGCCGTGCAAACGCCCCCTCCTGCGGTGCAAAACGTTACTACCGTCACAAAAACGCGAATGATTGATGTGCCGGTTCGTTCCGGTCAGCGCATTTATGCACCAAACTGTGATCTGATTGTTACAAGCCACGTCAGTGCTGGCGCTGAGCTGATTGCAGATGGCAACATTCACGTATACGGTATGATGCGTGGACGTGCGCTCGCGGGTGCA
Source organism: Enterobacter sp. C6 (assembly GCF_008122455.1). Taxonomy (NCBI): domain Bacteria; kingdom Pseudomonadati; phylum Pseudomonadota; class Gammaproteobacteria; order Enterobacterales; family Enterobacteriaceae; genus Enterobacter; species Enterobacter sp. C6. The sequence continues at coordinate 79,661 of NZ_QPFW01000248.1, read as the reverse complement.
AGTGGCGATCGAGACGCGCAAATATTTTGTACTCACCTGACGGCGGAACTGGTGTCCATCGCAGGTGAATATTGGCTGAGCGACAAGATCCCAGCCGAATTTTATGGCAAAGCGGCTCGCCTGCTTCTGGCAGACGACGCGTTGACCGTTCAACCGTTGAATTGATCCCTTTTTAACAAGGAATTTCTATGGCACGCATTATTGTTGTTACTTCGGGTAAAGGAGGCGTTGGCAAGACCACCTCCAGCGCGGCCATCGCTACTGGTTTGGCCCAGAAGGGAAAGAAAACCATCGTTATCGACTTCGATATCGGTCTGCGTAACCTCGACCTCATCATGGGATGTGAGCGTCGCGTCGTGTATGACTTCGTGAACGTCATTCAGGGCGATGCCACGCTAAACCAGGCGATGATTAAAGACAAGCGCACCGAGAACCTCTACATTCTCCCGGCCTCTCAGACGCGTGACAAAGACGCCCTGACCCGTGAAGGAGTGGAAAAGGTGCTCGATGAGCTGAAAAAAATGGATTTCGACTTCATCGTCTGCGACTCCCCTGCCGGCATCGAAACCGGTGCCCTGATGGCACTGTACTTCGCTGATGAAGCGATCATCACCACTAACCCTGAAGTTTCATCCGTGCGTGATTCAGACCGCATTCTGGGGATCCTCGCCTCTAAATCCCGTCGTGCGGAGAATGGCGAAGACCCGATTAAAGAACACCTGCTGCTCACCCGCTACAATCCGGGCCGCGTGAACAAAGGTGACATGCTGAGCATGGAAGACGTGCTGGAGATCCTGCGCATTAAGCTGGTGGGCGTTATCCCGGAAGATCAGTCCGTGTTACGCGCTTCTAACCAGGGCGAGCCAGTGATCCTTGATACATTGGCAGATGCAGGTAAAGCTTACGCCGATACCGTTGACCGTCTGCTGGGAGAAGAACGTCCTTTCCGCTTCATTGAAGAAGAGAAGAAAGGTTTCCTCAAACGCCTGTTCGGAGGATAAGTTATGGCATTACTGGACTTTTTTCTCTCGCGGAAAAAGAACACCGCCAACATCGCAAAAGAACGTCTGCAAATTATCGTTGCGGAGCGTCGTCGTAGCGACGCCGAGCCTCACTACCTGCCGCAGCTGCGTAAGGACATCCTGGAAGTAATCTGTAAGTACGTGCAGATTGACCCGGAGATGGTGACGGTGCAGCTTGAACAAAAAGACGGGGATATTTCGATTCTGGAGCTGAACGTTACGCTCCCGGAAGCGGAAGAGTCACGTTAATCCGTTTGTGGTTTTGTAGGCCGGGCAAGCGTCGCGCCGCCCGGCAATCTCCCCGGTGGCGCTACGCTTACCGGGGCTACACTTCTTTAGCGTGGGTATGCTTCCAGCAGCGTATTCAGGCGATCGGCCATCAATTTCCCGCGCCACCCCGCCATCATTTCCGGCACGCCATTCTGCGGCTTCAGCTTCCAGTGCCAGTTCAGCAGCTGGTTAATCTGACGACGTGAGGCGAGCAGTTCAGCGCTTAGCTTGCTTTCCGCTGCAACGTTCTGCACCAGCGCTTTGATCTCCTTAAACGCTTTGCGATAGCCCGGCATATCCATCAGGTTCAGCAGCGGTTCCGGCAGCGCATCTTCCGGCAGCTCCTGCGCTTTTGCGACCAGCGCCAGCAGGGTTTTGCCGTGGAAGCGGATCTCGCTGCCCGAAAGCCCAATGCTGTCCAGCTCGCCCAGGCTGCCCGGCATATAGCGCGCCACCGCCCAGAGATGTTCTTCGCGAACCACAAAGTTAACGGCCAGATCGCGCTCGCGCGCTTTACTCAAACGCCAGTCTGCCAGCAGCTGCAGGCACGCCAGCTGACGCGTACGCAGCTGCCAGGCGTTGCTGATGTCGCGCCAGGCCTCTTTCGGGTCAACTACTTCCTGACGACGCTGCTGGGTCATACGACACTCGTCGAGCGCCGCAGGCAGCCATCCGGAGGCTTCTGCCTCTTTCATTAACTGTCCGGCAATCGGCAGCAGGTAAAACACGTCTGCCGCCGCATACTCCAGCTGACGCTCAGTTAGCGGACGCGCCAGCCAGTCGGTACGGGATTCACTTTTATCCAGCGTCAGGCCCGTATACTCCTCAACCATGGCAGCAAAGCCCCACGAAAGCGGACGACCGCTGAAGGCCGCGAGGATCTGCGTATCGATCAGCGGCTGGGGCATGATGCCAAAGGTGTTCAGAAAGACTTCCAGATCTTCACTGCCCGCGTGCAGGTATTTCGTCACGGCGGTATCGAGCAGCAGCTCACGCATCGGCGTCCAGTCGGTAATGCCGAGCGGGTCGATCAGCGACACGTGTTTACCGTCGTACATCTGAATCAACCCCAGCTGCGGATAGTACGTCCGGGTACGGACAAACTCGGTATCCAGGGCAATGGCAGGAAAGTCGCGCGTCACTTCGCACAGCGAAGCCAGCTCGTCGTTGGTGGTGATCATCTGGTAATTCAAAACGGGTTCTCTTTTGTTTGCGCCCATAAAAAACGCCGGCTTAACCGGCGTCTGGGCGATTAGCGTGAAGCTCAGGCCTTATTGTCTACTTTGCCACGGGCTTCGTCACGTAATTCTCGTCGTAATATCTTTCCGACGTTGGATTTCGGCAGCTCGTCGCGGAATTCCACCAGCTTCGGCACCTTGTAGCCCGTCAGCTGACGACGGCAGAACGTTACCAGCGCTTCCTCGGTGAGAGAAGGATCTTTCTTGACCACAAATATCTTCACCGCTTCACCGCTGCTGCCGGAAGGCACGCCGACTGCCGCCACTTCGAGCACGCCGCTGTGCTGCATAACCACGTCTTCGATCTCATTCGGATAGACGTTGAAACCGGAGACCAGGATCATGTCTTTCTTGCGATCGACGATGCGCAGGAAGCCCTCGTCATCCATCACCGCAATATCACCGGTGTGCAGCCAGCCGTCTTTGATGATTTCGTCAGTCGCGTCGGGACGCTGCCAGTAGCCCAGCATCACCTGTGGACCTTTGACGCACAGCTCACCCGGCTCGCCCGGCGCAACTTCATTATCGTTATCATCGACCAGTTTCGCTTCAGTGGAAGGAACGGGCAGACCAATGCTTCCGCTGTGGTAGTCGATGTCATGCGGGTTAACGCTGACCAGCGGCGCGCATTCCGTCAGGCCATAGCCCTCCAGCAGATACTGACCGGTGAGCTTCACCCAGCGCTCGGCCACCGCCTGCTGAACCGGCATACCGCCGCCCGCAGAGAGGTGCAGCGTGGAGAAGTCCAGCTGCTGGAACTCTTTGTTATTAAGCAGCGCGTTGAAAAGGGTATTTACCCCGGTCATGGCGGTGAACGGGTATTTCGCCAGCTCTTTCACCAGGCCCGGGATATCGCGCGGGTTGGTGATGAGGATGTTCTGACCACCCAGTTCAATAAACAGCAGGCAGTTCATGGTCAACGCAAAGATGTGATACAGCGGAAGCGCGGTGATCACCACCTCTTTGCCCGGATGCAGCAGCGGCCCGTAGGTGGCGTTCACCTGTTCAAGGTTTGCCAGCATATTGCGGTGGGTAAGCATGGCCCCTTTGGCGACGCCGGTGGTCCCGCCTGTGTATTGCAGAAACGCAAGATCTTCCGCGACCACTTCGGGTTTCACATACTGCATGCGATAGCCCGCATGCAGCGCGCGGCGGAAGGAGATAGCGTCCGGCAGATGGTATTTTGGCACCAGACGTTTGACGTATTTGACGACAAAGTTAACCAGCGTGCCTTTGGCGGTGGAGAGCTGGTCCCCCATGCGCGTCAGGATGACGTGTTTCACCTGGGTTTTGTCGACCACCTTTTCCAGCGTATGGGCGAAGTTGGACACAATGACAATCGCAACCGCGCCGCTGTCGTTCAGCTGATGCTCCAGCTCGCGCGGGGTGTACAATGGGTTGACGTTGACGACGATCATCCCGGCACGCAGGATACCGAACAGCGCCACCGGGTATTGCAGCAGGTTCGGCATCATCAGCGCGACGCGATCCCCTTTTTGCAGCCCCAGCCCTTCCTGCAGATACGCCGCAAACGCCCGGCTGCGCTCCTCCAGCTTACGGAACGTCATCACCTCGCCCATATTCACGAATGCGGGCTGGTCCGCGTAGCGCCTTACCGAGTGTTCAAATAATTCCACCAGGGATTGATAACGGTCAGGATTGATCTCAGCAGGAACATCTGCGGGATAACGGTTAAGCCAAACCTTCTTCAATGCATCACCTCTGAAATGAGTGTTCGTCGTCATCACAACCCCGATAATAAACAGTTTGTTAACATTATATTAACTCAGCGTACCAGTTTATTAATTGTTCAGATTTAAGGTTGCGAAGCGCGTCACTCTTTTTTTTCGTTTTATCCGTAAAAAAACAGAGACAGCGGCTGAGCCGCTGTCTCTTTTCTAACAATAACAGTAAGTTACTCAGTAACGATCGTCTGAACCTGTGCAGGGCCCGGGTTGTACCAACCCCAACCCGGGTAGCCATAACGATAGGGATGTGGACCCCACATCCACGGATCCATCGGCTGAGGCGGCATGATCACCTGCTGGGCCAGCCGCCAGCGTTTATACCCGTTGACCTGCATGGTCATAAATTTGTACGGCGTGTTGCCGATTTTGCCCTGCACGGCGCCGGTAATCGGCCCGACGACGGTCACCAGCTGTCCGCGGAAATCGACCGGATCGAGGAAACCGCTGACGTCCGCGTAGATACGTCCCCGGGAGGCCTCGCCCAGTACAGGCCGCGCGCCGCTGTCCAGCGGAACGGTGGCGATCTCCAGACGGGTTTTCCCCTGCTGGTTTTGCACGTCTATGACCTTACCGCCAAAGCGTGCTTCCTGGCCGACGTACAGCTCAGGGGCATTCATCACCCGAACCAGATCCTGCTGTGGCGTCGGGCTGCTGCCCTTAATCGCATCAGGAACGGAAACGCATCCGCTCAGTGCTATGGCAACTGCGCCTGCCATAATAAGGCGTACTACTTTAGTCTGAACCGCCATGATGCGACTCCTTTTTCTCAGTTCCTGTTACTGAGATTCACTCGCGGCCCGGAAGTTTCTTCCACGCGACGGTGTTTCGCAAATAAACCGGTTCCGCCTGTTCAACGGCCACGGTTTTTCCTGCTGCGAGCAGCTGGCTGGCAATCGGAAGCATATCTTCAGCAGCCGGGAGCAGCATGTTGCCGTCCTCCAGCGTCAATCCGGTGTCGTTCGCCATCTCAGGCCACGCTGGCCAGCCCGTGCCGACGGTCGCCCACTCGCCGGACAGCTGCTTCAGTCGTTCTGTGACCGCTTCTGGCTTAAGCACGGCTTCCGTCTCTTCACCGTGCCACACGCCCTGCTCGTCGCGGGTGTATTCGGCCCAGTAGACTTCGCCCATGCGGGCATCAATCGCTGCCAGGACGCGCGTTGCCCCGGTCATGCGCCATGCGCCCTGCGCCATGGTGGCGAGGGTAGAGACGCCGATCATCGGCAGTTCGGCGCCCAGCGCCAGCCCCTGCGCAATGCCAATCCCGATACGTACGCCCGTAAAGCTGCCGGGGCCGCGGCCAAAGGCCAGCGCGTCGAGGTCGGTTAAGGAGGTGTTGCCCTGGGTTAAAATGGCTTTTACCAGGGGCAGAATGCGTTGGGTGTGTTCCCGGGGGCACTCTTCGAAATGGGCAGAAACAGCACCGTCGTTCAACAGGGCAACAGAGCAAGCCTCTGTCGCGGTATCAATAGCCAGAATTCGCATCAGTCGTCGCGCTCTCGCAAGGGTCAGTCACAAAATGGCGCGCATCTTAGCACACTCCGGGGTAAATTACTCCGCCGTTGGGTTTGCCAGGAAACGCACCGCGCGTTTTATGTCCCGCGTCCGCGGCGCGGGCGGCAGGCTTGCGAGGAAAGTCGCACCGTAAGGACGCATCACCAGCCGGTTATCGCAGATGACCAGCACACCGCGGTCGGTGACGTCACGGATTAAGCGCCCTACCCCTTGCTTAAGCGTGATGACCGCATCCGGCAGCTGTACCTCGTCAAACGGATCGCCGCCGCGCAGACGGCAGTCTTCCATCCGCGCCTTCAGCAGCGGATCGTCCGGGGAGGTAAACGGCAGCTTATCAATGATCACCAGCGAAAGCGTGTCGCCGCGCACGTCCACCCCTTCCCAGAAGCTGCTGGTTGCGACCAGCAGGGCATTACCGGCGCTGACAAACTGCTGTAACAGCTGGCCTTTGCTGGTTTCGCCCTGCAGCAGCACCGGTAGCGTCATGGTGGCGCGGAACTGCTCGGCGAGATCGCGCATCATGGCGTGGGAGGTGCAGAGCATAAAGCAGCGGCCGTTGTTGGCCTCGATCATCGGTTTTAACATCGCAGCCAGATGGCGCGCCGCACCCGGCTGGTTCGGCAGCGGCAGATTACGGGGAACGCAGAGCAGCGCCTGTTTTTCGTAGTCGAACGGGCTGGGCAGGAGCAGCGATTCCGCCTGCTCAATGCCGAGGCGCTCGGTGAAGTGGTGCAGATCGTCATTCACCGACAGGGTCGCCGAGGTGAAGATCCAGCTTCCCGGCTTTTGCGCCATCACCTCTTTGAATTTATCGGCCACCGTCAGCGGCGTGAGCGCCAGCGTGAAATGCCGCGAGGTGCACTCGTACCAGTAGCTGTACCCCGGCTGGTTAATCTCTTTCAGACGTTTGAGGCGCCCGCGATAGAGCGTTGCGCGCTCGAAGGCTGCATCCAGCAGCGCGGAGCGGCCGAGGGACAGTTTCGCCACGTCGTAGCAGAGCTCCAGGGCGTCATCGAGCAGCAGCAGCGCGCGCTGGATATTTTTGTCCGCCAGCAGCTCGCGCAGGTTGCCGCGATAGCCCGGCTCGCCGAGCTGTAAACGGAAATCCTGCGCGCTCTGCGCCAGGCGGTCGGCGCACTTCTGCAGCTGCTGGGTATCTTTGAGTTCGGTCCGGTACGCAATGGTGAAATCTTTCGCCAGATCCTGCAGCTGGCGGCTGGAGAGCGACTGGCCGAAATACTGGCTGGCGATATCCGGCAGCTGATGGGCTTCGTCGAAGATCATCACGTCCGCTTCCGGGATCAGCTCACCAAAGCCGCTGTCCTTGACCACCATATCCGCGAGGAACAGATGGTGGTTCACCACCACCACATCCGCATCCATCGCCGTTTTGCGCGCTTTCACCACGAAGCAGTCTTTATACAGCGGACAGTCGCTGCCGAGACAGTTGTCGTTAGTGCTGGTCACCAGCGGCCAGGCCGGGGAATCTTCCGGCACGCTCGCGCAGGTGCTGATATCGCCCTCTTCGGTCTGGTTCGCCCAGGCACGAAGGATAATAACGTCGCTGAGGGTTTGAACAGGCAGGTCGCCGCCCGCCAGCGCCTGCTGCTCAAGGCGTTCCAGGCAGAGATAGTTGGATCGCCCCTTCAGCAGGGCCAGACGTCCCTTGTATTTCAGCGCCTTAGCTACCGTGGGCAAATCGCGGCTGTAGAGCTGATCCTGCAGCGCTTTTGAACCGGTGGAAATAATCACCTTCTTTTTCGCCCGCAGCGCCGGCGCAAGGTAAGCATAGGTTTTACCCGTGCCGGTACCGGCTTCAACCACCAGCGGCTGAGCCTTATCGATGGCGCGTGCAACGGCGTGCGCCATCTGTCGCTGAGGCTCACGGGGTTTGAAGCCGGGGATAGCCTGCGCTAATTGACCTTCAGGGGAAAAATCGTCTGCCACGGTGCTCTCTCACTGTATTTTTGCACAGGGATTATGTCAGCCCATCCTCTCATGTGCCACCCCAAATAGTGACGACAGGAGAACAATATGGCAGTCTTGCCGCCTGATGACGAAAAATAACGAGGAAACGTTTATGACAATTGTGCGCATTGATGCCGAAGCCCGCTGGTCTGATGTGGTGATCCATAACCAGACGCTCTACTACACCGGCGTCCCGGCTAACCTGGACGCGGATGCGTTCGAGCAGACGGCAAATACCCTGGCGCAGATTGACGCGGTGCTGGAAAAACAGGGCAGCGACAAATCCCGCATTCTGGATGCGACGATTTTCCTGGCAAACAAAGATGACTTCGCGGCAATGAACAAAGCCTGGGATGCATGGGTGGTGGCGGGTCACGCGCCTGTACGCTGCACCGTACAGGCCACGCTGATGAAGCCGGAATACAAGGTCGAGATTAAGATTATCGCGGCGGTTTAAGCCCGATTACTCTTCATCTTCATCCTCGAAACGCGCCACGATCCGCTCGCCGGTATGCGTGGCGCGCAGTTCTTCCGCCACCTGGGAAATCGCCTGTCCGCTGCTCATCCCCTGGGACATCAGTTCCTGAATTCGCTCAACCGCTTTCTGCTGCTGTTCATGGCTCAGAGAAGGTAAACCTGCAAACATCGTCAACTCCTGCTAAATTATTCGCGCTAATTATTTCACGCTGCCCGGTAGTATGCCATACATGAACATGCGCTTCCCCACTGTTATTACCCTGCCCTGGCGGACAGACGCCGCTGAATACTGGTTTGCCCGCCTGAGCCATCTTCCGTTTGCGATGCTGCTGCATTCCGGCCATGCGGATCACCCCTATAGCCGCTTTGATATTCTGGTCGCCGATCCGCTGAAGACGCTGACAACCGATGACCTTTCGCTGACGGACGATCCGCTGGTGCAGCTTCAGCACGACATTAACGCGCTGGGCTTATCTGCCACACCCAACCCGGACCTTCCTTTTCAGGGTGGCGCGCTGGGCCTGTTTGGCTACGATCTGGGTCGCCGTTTCGAAACGCTGCCCGAGCATGCGCAGGCTGATATTCCCCTGCCCGACATGGCCGTCGGGCTGTATGACTGGGCGTTAATTGTTGATCACCAGAAAAAAACGGTTTCCCTGCTGAGCCATCGTGACGTGCAGGCGCGTCTGGCCTGGCTTGAGGCACAGCAGCCTGCACCCGCAGAGATGTTCACGCTGACCTCCGACTGGCGCTCGAACATGAGCGCCGCAGAGTATGGCGAAAAATTCGCGCGCGTTCAGGCGTATCTGCAAAGCGGTGACTGCTACCAGGTTAACCTTGCCCAGCGCTTCCAGGCGACATACCGGGGAGATGAGTGGCAGGCGTTTACCCGCCTTAATGCCAGCAATAAGGCGCCGTTTAGCGCGTTTGTGCGTCTGGAACAGGGGGCGATCCTCAGCCTGTCGCCCGAGCGTTTTATTCATCTGGCCGAGGGCACGATTCAAACCCGTCCGATTAAAGGCACCTTGCCGCGTCTTGCCGATCCCGACGCCGACCGCAAGCAGGCGGAAAAACTCGCCGCCTCGCCGAAAGACCGCGCCGAAAACCTGATGATTGTCGATCTGATGCGTAACGACATTGGCCGGGTGGCCGTTCCGGGGAGCGTCCGCGTGCCGGAACTGTTTGTCGTCGAGCCTTTCCCGGCGGTGCATCATCTGGTCAGCACCATTACCGCGCGGCTGCCTGACTCGCGTACGGCCTGCGACCTGCTGCGCGCGGCGTTCCCGGGCGGCTCCATCACCGGCGCGCCAAAGGTGCGGGCGATGGAGATCATTGATGAGCTGGAGCCGCACCGCCGCAACGCCTGGTGCGGCAGCATCGGCTATATCAGTCTGTGCGGCACGCTGGATACCAGCATTACCATTCGTACGCTGACCGCCTGCAACGGAAACCTTTACTGTTCGGCCGGGGGCGGCATTGTTGCCGACAGTGAGGTCGATGCGGAATATCAGGAAACCTTTGATAAAGTTAACCGTATCCTGAAACAACTGGAGTAATCACGGGTGGAAAAAGAGAACCTGACGCTGGATGACTTTTTATCGCGTTTTCAGCTATTACGACCGCAGGTTAACCGCGAAGCGCTGAATCAACGTCAGGCGGCCGTGCTGATCCCGGTCGTGCGTCGCGCGCAGCCGGGCCTGCTGCTCACCCAGCGTTCCGCCCATTTACGCAAGCACGCGGGTCAGGTCGCTTTTCCGGGGGGCGCGGTAGACAGCTCCGACGCCTCGCTGATTGCCGCCGCGCTGCGCGAAGCGCAGGAAGAGGTGGCCATTCCGCCGGAGGCCGTTGAGGTCATCGGCGTGCTGCCGCCCGTCGACAGCGTCACCGGTTTTCAGGTCACGCCGGTGGTGGGCATTATCCCGCCAGGCCTGCAGTATCACGCCAGCGTCGATGAAGTCTCTGCGGTGTTTGAAATGCCGCTGGAGGAGGCCCTCCGCCTGAGTCGTTACCACCCGCTGGATATTCAGCGTCGCGGGCATGACCATCGGGTCTGGTTGTCCTGGTATCAGCATTATTTTGTCTGGGGCATGACGGCGGGCATTATTCGTGAGCTGGCGTTGCAAATCGGCCTGAAGCCTTGACTATACTTTACATTCCGCCCTCTTCTGCCAGGTTTGCGATCTGCGTCGCGCTATTAGCAAAACCCATCGTTAACCATTAGTTTAATTCATGTGAATAGTTAAGCCGAGGTCGGTGTTCCCTCTTACACTATGCGCAGTTATAACATCGTTACTGGAACCCCGGTAACCCTGTCAGGAGTGTGAAAGTGATTAGTATATTCGACATGTTCAAAGTGGGAATTGGCCCTTCGTCTTCCCATACTGTTGGCCCGATGAAGGCCGGTAAACAGTTCGTCGATGATCTGGTCGAAAAAGGATTACTGGAAAGCGTTACCCGTGTCGCCGTGGATGTTTACGGCTCGCTGTCATTAACGGGTAAAGGCCACCACACCGATATCGCCATTATTATGGGTCTGGCAGGCAACATGCCGGATACCGTTGATATTGATGCCATCCCGGCATTTATCCGCGACGTGGAAACACGCGGTCGCCTGCTGCTGGCAAACGGCCAGCAGGAAGTCGATTTTCCGCAGGATGACGGCATGCGTTTCCGTAGCGACAACCTGCCGCTGCATGAAAACGGCATGACCATTCACGCCTGGAGCGGTGAAAAAGAGATCTACAGCAAGACGTACTACTCCATCGGCGGTGGCTTCATCGTGGATGAAGAGCATTTTGGCAAAGACAGCGTCGGCGACGTCAACGTACCGTACCCGTTCAAATCGGCTACCGAGATGCTGGGCTACTGCAAAGAGACCGGTCTTTCACTGTCCGGTATGGTGATGCAGAACGAACTGGCCCTGTACAGCAAAAAAGAGATTGAAGACTATTTTGCGAACGTCTGGCAAACCATGCGCGCCTGTATCGATCGCGGGATGAACACCGAAGGCGTTCTGCCGGGTCCACTGCGCGTACCGCGTCGTGCCTCCGCCCTGCGCCGTATGCTGGTGACCACGGACAAGTTTTCCAACGACCCGATGAACGTGGTTGACTGGGTAAACATGTTTGCCCTGGCCGTTAACGAAGAGAACGCCGCCGGTGGCCGCGTCGTGACGGCGCCAACCAACGGCGCGTGCGGCATTGTTCCTGCGGTGCTGGCGTATTACGACCACTTTATTGAGCCCGTGACGCCGGACATCTATATTCGCTATTTCCTGGCGGCAGGTGCCATCGGCGCGCTGTACAAGATGAACGCCTCCATCTCCGGTGCGGAAGTGGGCTGTCAGGGTGAAGTCGGCGTGGCCTGTTCCATGGCGGCGGCGGGTCTGGCAGAGCTGCTGGGCGCAAGCCCTGAGCAGGTCTGCGTGGCGGCTGAAATCGGTATGGAACATAACCTCGGTCTGACCTGTGACCCGGTCGCGGGCCAGGTGCAGGTGCCGTGCATCGAGCGTAACGCGATTGCCTCGGTGAAAGCCATCAACGCCTCACGTATGGCGATGCGCCGTACCAGCGAACCTCGCGTATCGCTGGATAAGGTGATTGAAACCATGTACGAAACCGGCAAAGACATGAACGCGAAATACCGCGAGACGTCCCGTGGTGGCCTGGCCATTAAGGTGCAGTGCGACTAATACTGCCTTTCGCCCATCTGCAACGGATGGGCGAATTTCCCTCTTCTTCCTCGTCTCCCGCTGTTTTCCCCACTACACTTTCACTGTTGCGTCCGGCTTTTGTGGCTGGTGGCTTATCAGGCGACCGTTCATGCAAACTGCACAAACGATCATTAAAAACTATCGCCGAAAACGCGTTATCGTCTGTGTCACGGTTGCGCTCCTCACACTCATCCTGACGTTAGGCATTCGCTTTATTTCGCAGCGCAATGTTAACCAACAGCGGATCCTCGATTTTACCAGCCACACCGTCCGCGCCCTTGATAACATACTCCTTTCTCTGGAGAACCGCCGCAGCGTGCTGCAGCCCCTGGTGGGACAGCCCTGTCCCCAGGCGCAGCTGGCGCTGCGAAAGCAGGCCGCCATTTTGCAGACGGTACGCTCTATCGCCCTGATTAAAGACGGTATCCTGTACTGCTCGAGTATTTTCGGGAGCCGCGATGTGCCCGTTCGTGACTTTCTGAAAGAACTCCCCGCCAGCACGACGAAGCTGATTTTATCCACCGACCAGTGGTTGCTTAAGGAAAGCCCGATATTGATTCAGTGGTATCCCGTTTCTCAGGACGGTGAAGCAGGCGTCATCGAGATCATCAATATCGATCTGATCGCCAAAATGATCCTCGAGCCCCAGCGCCCGCTTATCAATGACGTGGCGCTGACCGTGGGCGATCGCTTTCTGCGCTATGGTCAACGCGTCAGCGACAGCCTGACGTTTGATGATGAAGACTCTCTTTTCCAGCAGTCATCAACCCGAAATCCTTTCATCATTACGGTCAGCGGGCCAGGTCCTGGAGCATTAGCCTTAAAAAGCCTGCCAGCCCAGCTGCCGCTGGGGCTTATGCTGAGCCTGTTGCTGGGCTATCTCGCCTGGCTGGCGACGGCAAACCGGATGAGCTTTACGTGGGAGATTGATATGGGCATTGCGGGGCGGGAATTTGAGCTTTTCTGCCAGCCGCTGGTGAATGCCCGCACCCAGGCGTGTACTGGCGTGGAGATCCTGCTGCGCTGGAACAACCCCCGTCAGGGTTGGATCACCCCGGAGGTGTTTATTCCTCTGGCAGAAGAACATAACCAGATTGTCCCCCTGACCCGCTATGTCATCGCCGAAACGGTGCGCCAGATAGGCTACTTCCCTTCCAGCGCCAGTTTTCACATCGGCATTAACGTTGCCGCCAGCCATTTCCGTCACGCGGTGTTGATACAGGACCTGAACCGTCTCTGGTTCAGCGCCTTTCCGCGCCAGCAGCTGGTGATAGAACTCACGGAACGGGATGCGCTGCTGGATGCGGATTATCGCATCGTGCGCGAACTGCATCACAAAGGGGTGAAGCTCGCCATCGACGATTTTGGCACCGGAAACAGCTCTCTCTCCTGGCTTGAGAAGCTGCACCCGGACGTACTGAAAATCGACCAGTCCTTTACCACCGCCATTGGTACGGATGCCGTGAATTCAACCGTGACGGACATGATCATTGCGCTGGGCCAGCGGCTGAATATCGAGCTGGTTGCGGAAGGGGTCGAAACGGAAGAGCAGGCGCGCTATTTACGCCGTCATGGCGTTCCAGTCCTGCAGGGCTTTTTCTATGCGCGGCCGATGCCGCTACGGGACTTTCCAGACTGGCTGGCGGGAAGTGCTCCCCCGCCAGCGCGTCATAACGGGCACATCGTACCCTTAATGCCGCTGCGTTAAGCAGACTTACTCATCTTCGTCGTGGGCAGATTGTTCTTTAACAATACGGACCATATCAACGCGATAGTCGTTGGCTTCGACAATGGTAATATGCAGCGGCGGCAGTTCTATCACATCGCCAACACGCGGGATCTGGCCGTTTACGGCGATAACCAGACCGGCAACGGTCGCGATGTCTTCTTCATCGTTGACCACGTTTTCCAGCCCCAGCGTATGCGAGAGCGCGTGCAGGTCGGTGGTACCTTTAACCAGCCAGCCTTCGCCATCGGCAACAATTTCCGGCGTTTCGTCTTCATCCGGGAATTCACCGGCGATCGCTTCCAGCACGTCCAGCGGCGTCACCAGCCCCTGCACCACGCCAAACTCGTTGGTGACAATAACAAAGCTACCGCGAGCACGGCGCAGCACCCCGAGCAGGTTGATCGGATCCAGCGTTTCCGGCACGACAATCGCAGGCGACGCCGCAGCAACGGCTTCCACGTTGACGCCCTCTTCCAGGGCCACCAGCATCTCTTTCGCCCGCACGACGCCGATGATCTCATCCAGCTCACCACGACACACCGGGAACAGGCTGTGCGGTGAAGAGAGCAGCTGCTGGCGAATTTCATCCACGCTCAGATTAGCATCGACCCAGCTGATTTCCCCGCGCGGCGTCATGATGCCGCGCAGCGAACGGGAGGCCAGGGAGAGCACGCCGTTAATCATGTAGCGTTCCTGTTCCACAAACGCCCCTTCCGGGACCGGAACCGGATTATGGTTTTCGGAATCAGACTGAACGTTCACCTGACGACGACCGCCCATCAGGCGCAGAATGGCATCTGCGGTACGGGCACGCAGCGGCTGATTCGACTGCTGCTTAATAAAGTTACGACGCGCAATCTGGTTGAACAGCTCGATCAGGATCGAGAAGCCAATCGCGGCGTACAGGTAGCCTTTCGGAATATGGAAGCCAAAACCTTCCGCCACCAGGCTCAGGCCAATCATCAGCAGGAAGCTCAGACACAGCACGACCACCGTCGGATGCTGGTTGACGAAGCGCGTCAGCGGCTTCGAGGCCAGCAGCATAACCGCCATTGCAATAACGACAGCCGCCATCATTACCGGCAGATGGTTGACCATGCCGACCGCAGTGATCACCGCATCCAGCGAGAAGACCGCATCAAGCACCACGATCTGCAGTACCACCACCCAGAAGCTGGCATAGCCTTTACCGTGCCCATCATCGTGCTGACGGTTTTCCAGCCGCTCGTGAAGCTCTGTCGTCGCTTTGAAGAGCAGGAATATCCCCCCGATCAGCATGATTAAATCACGCCCGGAGAAGGTGTAATCCATGACGGAGAACAGCGGTTTGGTCAGTGTGACCATCCAGGAGATGACGGAGAGCAGCCCCAGTCGCATGACCAGCGCCAGCGAGAGACCAATCAGACGCGCTTTATCACGCTGTTTTGGCGGCAGTTTGTCCGCAAGGATGGCGATAAACACCAGGTTATCAATGCCGAGAACAATCTCCAGCACCACCAGCGTGAGCAATCCCACCCAGATTGACGGGTCCATTAAGAATTCCATGACAAGCTCCTGCTAAAGGAATGACGAAACGGTGCCCCACTCAATGTGGGCAAAACAGAGGTAAACAGAGTCGATACGTGGCGAGGATCGCCGGTGAATAAGGCGCGAAATGGCCTGGTAGATGACTGACGTCGGTGACGGTCCATATAGTGGGCTGTAGCCCTATACTCCTGAACAATTAAACGGAGGCTAAACATATCAGAGACACTGTGTTTTTAGCAAAGATTTACGTTCCTTTGCAAAGTTCTGTAACACAGCCGCTTTACGCTACAGATAAATCTGTAACGCGTGGCTAAATTACGGATCTTCATCACATAAATTATTTTTTCACTATCTAAAATAATTCGCGGAAGTCTTAGTTTTTTGAACTCTAACCCTTATCTGAATCGATTCGGTTCGCCAATACGATTCTCAGTACGACTGCCTGGCAGGCGTATTAATGATAATAAAAGGAGGTAGCAAGTGACCATTGCTATTGTCATAGGCACACATGGTTGGGCTGCTGAGCAGCTACTCAAAACGGCAGAGATGCTGTTGGGCGAGCAGGAAAACGTCGGCTGGATCGATTTCGTTCCCGGTGAAAACGCCGAGACGCTGATTGAGAAGTACAACGCTCAACTCGAGAAGCTGGATACCAGCAAAGGCGTGCTGTTTCTCGTTGATACATGGGGCGGCAGCCCGTTCAATGCTGCCAGCCGCATTGTCGTCGATAAAGAGCACTATGAAGTTGTCGCCGGGGTCAACATTCCCATGCTGGTGGAAACCTTCATGGCGCGCGACGACAATCCGGCGTTCGATGAGCTGGTGGCACTGGCCGTTGAAACTGGTCGCGAAGGGGTTAAGGCCCTGAAAGCGCAGCCGGTTGAAAAACCTGCCCCTGCGCCTGCAGCGGCACCGAAAGCGGTAGCACCGGCAAAACCGATGGGCCCGAACGATTACATGGTTATCGGCCTTGCGCGTATTGATGACCGTTTAATCCACGGCCAGGTCGCCACGCGCTGGACCAAAGAGACCAACGTTCGACGCATTATCGTGGTCAGCGACGAAGTGGCCGCCGATTCCGTTCGTAAAACCCTTCTGACTCAGGTTGCTCCTCCTGGCGTTACCGCGCACGTCGTGGATGTCGCCAAGATGATCCGCGTTTACAACAACCCGAAATACGCGGGCGAACGCGTGATGCTCCTGTTCACTAACCCGACAGACGTTGAGCGCATTGTTGAAGGCGGCGTGAAAATCACCTCCGTGAACATTGGTGGTATGGCATTCCGTCAGGGCAAAACGCAGGTCAACAACGCCATTTCAGTCGATGCGAAAGATATCGAGGCATTCAACAAGCTGAATGCGCGCGGTATTGAGCTGGAAGCCCGTAAGGTTTCCACGGATCAAAAACTGAAAATGATGGATTTGATCGGCAAAGTTGGGAAATAAGCCCGCGCCGGTTCTCATATAAAGTTTACGTAATAGGAGAAGTGCAATGGAGATTACCACTCTTCAGATTGTGCTGGTGTTCGTGGTCGCATGTATTGCGGGTATGGAATCCGTACTTGATGAATTTCAGTTCCACCGTCCTCTGGTGGCCTGTACGCTGATTGGGGCCGTTCTGGGTGACATGAAAACCGGTATCATCATCGGTGGTACCCTGGAAATGATCGCCCTGGGCTGGATGAACATCGGCGCGGCGGTTGCGCCCGATGCCGCGCTGGCCTCTATCATTTCGACCGTTCTGGTTATTGCCGGTCACCAGAGTATTGGTGCCGGTATCGCCCTGGCGATCCCGCTGGCAGCCGCAGGCCAGGTTCTGACCATCATCGTTCGTACTATCACCGTTGCCTTCCAGCACGCGGCGGATAAGGCGGCCGACAACGGCAACCTCACGGCCCTGTCGTGGATCCACGTTTCATCCCTGTTCCTGCAGGCGATGCGTATCGCAATCCCGGCGGTTATCGTGGCGATCTCTGTCGGTACCAGTGAAGTCCAGAGCATGCTGAACGCCATTCCTGAAGTGGTCACCGGCGGCCTGAACATCGCGGGCGGTATGATCGTGGTTGTTGGTTATGCGATGGTCATCAACATGATGCGCGCAGGCTACCTGATGCCGTTCTTCTACCTCGGCTTCGTGACTGCAGCCTTCACCAACTTCAATCTGGTTGCACTGGGCGTGATTGGTGCGGTGATGGCGATTCTCTACATCCAGCTCAGCCCGAAATATAACCGCGTCGCGGGTGCCCCAGCGCAGGCTGCTGGTAACAACGATCTCGATAACGAACTGGACTAACAGGTGAGCGAAATGGTTGATATGACAAAAACTACCACCGAGAAAAAACTCACTCCGGGTGATATTCGTGGCGTGTTCATCCGTTCTAACCTGTTTCAGGGTTCATGGAACTTCGAACGTATGCAGGCGCTGGGCTTCTGCTTCTCCATGGTACCGGCGATCAAACGCCTGTACCCGGAAAACAACGAAGCGCGCCGTCAGGCCATCAAGCGTCACCTGGAATTCTTTAACACCCATCCTTACGTTGCGGCTCCCGTACTGGGCGTAACGCTGGCAATGGAAGAACAGCGTGCAAACGGCGCAGAGATTGACGATGGTGCAATCAACGGTATCAAAGTCGGTCTGATGGGTCCGCTGGCCGGTGTCGGTGACCCTATCTTCTGGGGTACCGTGCGTCCGGTCTTCGCGGCACTGGGTGCCGGTATCGCGATGAGCGGCAGCCTGCTTGGCCCGCTGCTGTTCTTCATCCTGTTCAACGCCGTGCGTCTGCTGACCCGTTACTACGGTGTGGCCTACGGCTACCGTAAAGGGGTGGACATCGTTAAGGACATGGGCGGCGGCTTCCTGCAGAAACTGACTGAGGGGGCGTCAATCCTTGGCCTGTTTGTCATGGGCGCGCTGGTTAACAAGTGGACGCACGTGAACATCCCGCTGGTGGTATCGACCATCACCGGACAGGATGGTCAGACCCGCGTCACCACCGTGCAGACGATTCTGGACCAGCTGATGCCGGGCCTGGTGCCGCTGCTGTTGACCTTCGCCTGCATGTGGCTGCTGCGTAAGAAAGTGAACCCGCTGTGGATTATCGTTGGCTTCTTCGTCATCGGTATCGCGGGCTACGCTGTCGGCCTGCTGGGTCTGTAAGTTTCAATGCTATAGGCCGGGGGCTTGCCCCCGGTTTTTTTTATCTGGAGGATGAATGACTGTCACGGACATCGTACTGGTTTTATTTATTGTTGCCCTTCTGGCTTACGCGATCTATGACGAGTTCATCATGCCCCGCCGTCACGGCGAGACGCTGCTCTCCCTTCCCCTTTTGCGACGCGGGCGCGTGGATGCCTTTATCTTCGTGGGTCTCATCGCCATTCTTATTTACAATAACGTTACCAGCCATGGTGCATTATTAACCACATGGTTATTATGTGCGCTGGCATTAATGGCGATTTATCTGTTCTGGATCCGCACGCCGAAAATCATTTTTAAATCCCACGGATTTTTCTTCGCCAATGTGTGGATAGAATATAACCGTATTAAAGAGATGAATTTATCCGAAGACGGCGTGCTGGTGATGCAATTAGAACAACGCCGCCTGCTTATTCGGGTGAAGAATATTGACGACCTGGAAAAGATATACAAGTTAATCGTTAAAACTCAATGAGTTAGATATATAGCAATGGCTATATATTGCGTTTATCTTGCGCAAGAAATATAGCCAAAGCTATATCTCCTTCGTTAATTTTATCTCTATTTGTTAACGATATTTTCACGCTTAAAGACAAATGAAAATCGTTATCAACAAGTGTTTTAAATAATGCCTCTTCAATGTTGTTTTATATTCTCAAAATATGTTAAGGTTGCGCCCGTCGTTGGGGAGTAGCCGATTTCCTGTTCGCAGGAAATGTACGTGTCAACATACTCGTTGAAAAACGTGGCACGTACGGATCGCTGACAGCACATCTTATGTGCAGCGCGATCAGGCGAGACCATAGATACATCAACTGCTGTTTACTGGGGGCAGTGATGTGTCATATGGATATCCCCGGTCTGGACGCTGTTATGAATATCTCCGCTACGATCCTTCTCGCTTTTGGCATGTCCATGGACGCATTCGCTGCTTCCATCGGAAAAGGCGCCACGCTCCACAAACCTAAGTTCTCAGAAGCCCTGCGTACCGGTCTGATTTTTGGCGCTATCGAAACGCTGACGCCGCTTATCGGCTGGGGTCTTGGCATGCTCGCCAGCCAGTTCGTGCTGGAGTGGAACCACTGGATTGCGTTCGTCCTGCTGGTATTTCTCGGTGGCCGAATGGTGATTGAAGGTTTTCGCGGCAGCGATGAAGAAGACGAGGAGCCTCAGCACCGCCACGGGTTCTGGCTGCTGGTCACCACGGCCATTGCCACCAGCCTTGATGCGATGGCCGTCGGTGTCGGTCTGGCATTCCTGCAGGTCAATATCATTGCCACCGCGCTGGCCATCGGCTGCGCAACCCTGATTATGTCCACGCTGGGCATGATGGTCGGACGGTTTATCGGCCCGCTGCTGGGTAAACGCGCTGAGATCCTGGGGGGGATTGTGTTGATTGGCATTGGTGCCCAAATCCTCTGGGCACACTTCGCCGGTTAATCTTCGCGCTGCCAGAGGTGGATACTGAAGTCCGTCTGGCAGCCAAATGTTGAGTGTGCCGCTAACGCTTCCCATACTTCCGGTTTTGCCCGCCACGCGAACGGCGTCATCTGCAATAACGCGACGGCCTCTTCCCCTTTCAGCGTCATTTCGTACGCCACCGATTCCGCTTGCTTCAGGGTAAAACCGGCCAGCTGCTCAGAATGCGGGGCATGCAGACGCACTTCGTCGTAGATCAGCCCTTTCAGCTCCATCAGATGACGCGGGCCCGGCGTCACGGTGACTACCCATCCGCCCGGTTTTACCACGCGAGCCAGCTCTTCCGCCTTGCAGGGCGCGTAAATGCGAATAACCGCGTCCATGCTGGCATCGTCAAACGGCAGCCGGTGGCTGGACGCCACGCAGAACGTCACGTCCGCGTAACGCTTTGCAGCTGCGCGAATCGCCACTTTCGACACGTCCAGACCGAACGTCTGTGCGCCCTTCTCACGAGCAACCTCCGCAAACCGTGCGGTGTAGTATCCTTCCCCACAGCCGATATCGAGCATGGCGGTGGCTGAATCCGGCAGAATGTCATCCAGCATCTGCGCGACGGTCTCCCGCAGCGGCAGATAGTGCCCGGCATCAAGAAATGCGCGTCGCGCCTGCATCATCTCTGCACTGTCGCCTGGATCGCGGGAGCGTTTATGCTGCACCGGCAGAAGATTCACGTAGCCTTCTTTTGCCCTATCAAACTGATGCCCCTGCGGACAAGTATAACTTTTATCTGAGTGCGTCAGGGGGGCGTGGCAAAGGGGACAGCTGAAGGACATGGTGACTCCGGAGCATAATCAAAGGGCGAAGTGTACCGCTATTCGCCCTGGTTATAAACGCCCGGTTAACGCATAACGATAAGGTGATCGGACCCTGCCGGTAACCCGTCAGGTTTCACATTTTCCAGACGCAGCACGTTGCCCATAATCTCACTGAAGACAGGGGCGGAGACGGCCCCGCCGTAGTAGGCACCATTTTGCGGATCGTTAATCACCACCACCAGGGCAAAACGCGGATTGCTGGCAGGTGCAACCCCTGCGGTGTAGGCGACGTATTTATCGACATACTTCCCGCTATCGTCAATTTTCTTCGCCGTACCGGTTTTCACCGCCACCCGGTAATCACGAACGGCGGCCTTAACCCCTCCGCCGCCCGGCAGCGCAACGCTCTCCATCATATGCTCCACCTCGTGCGCAATCTCTTCTGGCATGACGCGTTGCCCGATAACAGGGGGATCGATACGCGTAATCGAGAGAGGTCGCTCAAGCCCGAAGCCGCCAATCGTGGCGTAGACGTGCGCCAGCTGGAGCGGCGTCACCATCAGCCCGTAGCCGAAGGCAAATGTCGCGCGGTCGAGCTGGCTCCAGTATTTACGCTGGGGCAACAGCCCCGCGCTCTCACCCGTTAAGCCAAGCCCCGTATTCGTGCCGAATCCAAAATTTCGGTAGGTATCAATAAGATGCTGGACAGGCATTGCCAGGGACAGTCGGGACACGCCGGTGTCGCTCGATTTTTGCAGGATCCCGGTCATTGTCAGTTCAGGATAATAGCCCACATCGCGGATACGATGCCCGTCGAGGGTATACGGATGCGTGTCAATGACGCTGTCCGGCTGCACCAGCCCCTGCTGCAGGGCCGTCATCAGCACCAGCGGCTTGACCGTGGAACCCGGTTCGAACGTATCGCTGATCGCACGGTTGCGAAAATCGTTTATCGTTGCGCCTTCCCGGTTATTGGGGTTGAAATCCGGATAGCTCGCCATGGCGAGTATTTCCCCTGTGGGGATATTAATGAGCACCGAGGCCCCAGACTCGGCCTTGTTCCAGGCCACGGCATTATCGAGCGCATCCTCGGTGATGGTTTGCAGACGCTCGTCGATACTTAACTGGATGTTATGCGCCGGCGCGGGCGCAACTTCCGTCAGGTTTTCAACCACGCGTCCATAGCGATCTTCCCTTACCTGGCGCACACCCGCCTTGCCGGTCAGCTGCGCGTTGAAGCTTTTTTCCACGCCCTCAATGCCCTGCCCGTCAATATTGGTGAAGCCAATCAGGTTCGCTGCCACATGGCCGGCAGGATAAAAACGGCGGGATTCATCGCGTAAATTGATGCCGGGCAGATTGAGTTTATCTATCCACTTTGCCTGTGCCGGATCGACCTGACGGGCAAGATAAATAAAACGGCCCTGCGGGTTGGCGTTGATTCGCGCCGAGAGTGCGCCCAGGGAGAGATGTAGCGCGTTTGCCAACGCCTGCCAGCGTTCGTCGACGCCAACGCCTCCTTTTGCCAGCACCGTTTTAGGATCGGCCCAAACGGCCCGTACAGGCACGCTCACCGCCAGGGGACGACCTTCGCGATCCATTATCATGCCGCGCGGCGCATCAATCGCCAGCTGGCGGAGGGAGCGCATATCTTCCTGCTTCACCAGATTGTCAGGCTTGATGATTTGCAGCCAGGCTACGCGGCCAAGTAAAAAGGCCAGACTACAGAAAATAGCTAAACAGAGCAGCGCAAAACGCGCTGGCGTGAAATTGCCAGCGGTCATTATCAATTTCTTCTTCACCTGAACCCCAGGACTGTTAAACAACGCCCTGATTTAACGGGAAAAGATGCGCTTAGGGAGGCGAAACAGTGCTACTAACCTCGCAGCTTTGCAACAAGTTACTAACAAGACCGTGAATGGTAATATTTTGAAAGATTAAGGACATAAAAAAGCCCCGCATTATGCGAGGCTTTATGTCTGAGAGTGAAGTGCTAAGCGCTTCAGTCAGCAGCGGTTCGATCAGATAGCAGTTACGTTAACTGCAGCTGGGCCTTTCTGGCCGTCCTGAATTTCGAACTCAACGTTCTGGCCTTCAGCCAGAGTTTTGAAGCCGTTACCCTGGATTGCAGAGAAGTGTACGAACACGTCTTTGCTGCCGTCAGCAGGAGTAATGAAACCAAAACCTTTAGACTCGTTGAACCACTTAACTTGACCTTTAATCTTTGCCATTTTGCAAAATTCCTTAGAGTGTTTTCTTGGCCCGCAGGCATTAACTGAGATAAAACTGAGACATTACTGCATGAGGCACTAATATAAGGTTCGGCAGAAAAGCGGTATTCAACGACAACGTGTTTACTCAGGACTTCTTTACTGAAAATGCCACACATAAACAGAACTGTACCTCGTTTGACCCAAAACGTGTTATCACACACTATGTTTAATATGGCAAGCCATTTTTAAACATGTCTCGATCCGCCGCACAAATTCGAACAGTGCCTGTCAGGTTTTGCACAATTATGCGCATCACGTCCAGACAGCCCTGCTGCGTAACAAAGACCCAGCGTTGCTTTCACAACCGCTGTAATCTAAGACTTTTTTAACATAGCTCAATCATTACGAACCGTCCAGCAAACAGGAAAAGAAATCTTACGTCTTGATTGAGTTAGAACAATTTGTGAAAACTTATGCTTAAATCATTGTAACGCGACCAAATTGTTTCAGAGAAAAAACAGTGTTAATAACCCGCGCCCAGCTGTATTAAAATGCACCAGCGAATAAACAGCGTTATGCACCAAAATAATGAAATTTTTATGACTCTGCATCAAAAGAAGGCAAGCAAAACGTTTCGATAAAAATAAAACATTCCTGCGCGCCTTTACATCAACAATATATGCAACAATTTATCGCTTCGTTTATAAGGATAAATATTCACCAATCTTCAGTATCCTGAAAGAATGGTTAACTGGTGCTAAATTATCGAGTGCGTGAGTTAACTCCTGCACAGGTTCATCTAAGGATTCATCTGCCAGTTCAAACACGCCCCAGTGAATAGGGAACGCCAGAGGTGAGCCCAGCTGCTGCCACAATGCCACCGCAGATTGCGGATCCATATGATGGACAGCCATGAACCATCGTGGGGCATAGGCACCAATCGGTAACGCGGCGGCATCTATCTGGCCCAGGCGTTCAGGAATTAACAGCAGCTCAGGTGAATAACCGGTATCACCGCTAAACCAGAAACGGTGATGCCGTCCTTCCATCACCCAGCCGCACCACAATGAGCGATTGCGGTTCCATGGCGTGCGCATGCTCCAGTGCTGTGCCGGTACGGCGGTCAGCGTCATCCCCTGCCAGGTGAAACTCTGCCACCAGTCGAGTTCGACCACGCGTTTTGCTCCCCGGCGACGAAACCAGTCGGCGAGGCCCAACGGAACAAAAATACTGACGTCGGGAAAGCGTTTGAGGATTCGGCGAATGGTCGCGTCATCAAGATGATCGTAATGATTATGGGAAATGACGACCGCATCAAGCTGATGAAGCTGATCGACTGACAGCGCGGGAGGCGTTTTGCGCTGTGGTCCCAGGAAAGGGAGCGGAGAAGCGCGCCGTGAAAACACCGGGTCGGTAAGGATGATATTGCCGTCCAGCCGCAGCAACACGCTCGCGTGTCCGAGCCACCACACCCCATCTTCATGAGTCTGCGTAAGCTCAACCGGTTGCCACCACTGCTGGATAAAGTCTTTATAACCCAGCGCGGGCGGCTTCGGTAAACCGGCCTCTTTACGCGCTTTACGCCAGCGGTCAAGGTCGCCGGGTTGATGTCCAGCAGGATCGGTATTACGAAAACCGTTCGGGGTGTGATGTTTCAGGGAGGGGTCATACCAGGGGTTTTTCCAGACCACAGCCACCTCCCAGGACAAAAAAATTAACGCTCAGCCACCAGGCGGATAAAGTCGTCTTCGTCTTTGTTATCTTCAGCGACTGCGTCTTTCGGCGCGTCTTTCTCTTCCGGTTCGTTAGCCTCACACAGACGGCGTAGCAGCGCATTCTGACGTTTTTGCTGATCGAGCAGCGCTTCCAGCAGTTCAATCTGCTCGTTAGTACGGGAACTGGCGCGATTCACGAAAAACCAAATGACCAGCCCGACAAGCAGAACAACCAAAGAAATCATCAGGGATGCTATATTCAGCAGCCCTGAATTCAGTAACTCACCCATTTCACCACCTCAATAAAAACGTCTATTTTACCACTGGCGCGAAGGAAGGAAATCACCTTGAGAAAAAATGCGTGTTACCACGGAATAAATTTATTGATTGCGCAAACGCCGCTAAAAAACTGTACATCCTGATCGCACATCACATTGATCGTCTGCGTCCATAACACCACGCACGCTATCAGCACGATAATCAGAATTACCCAGCGTATTTTTTTCACTCCACACTCCGTCTAATGACCTGATGTAACGAGGTTATCACGCTTATCTTAAACAAGGGCTAACTATGCCGCCATCGCGCTTTTTTCAGAATCCTGCACTTGTTTCGTTTCGTAAACCGTTTACGCTAGCATTATGATAACAACGATAAAAGAGGTAATGATGCGCTTAATCATTCGAACAATTATTGCACTGGCCATTGTCTGGATTGGCCTTCTGCTAACGGGTTATGGCGTACTTGTGGGAAGCACCGAAAATGCTGCCGGGTTAGGCATTCAGTGTAAATACTTAACAGCACAAGGAATGAGCACTGCGCAATATCTGCATACTGACAGCGGGATTGTTGGCTTAACCCACTGTCCGGTCCTGCGTAAGACTTCCGTCGTGATTGATAATGGCTAGTCAGCCGGGTAAATGACCGACAAAAAACGCCGCAACAGATGCGGCGTTTTTTATGTGAACAGAGATTAGAACGGGTAGTCGTGATACCCCATCTGTTCAGAAATCTTACGTGCGGCAGTGTGGAGAATAGCCACATACTCATGCAGACGCTCTTCGGAGAAACGTAAGGTTGGGAAAGAGATACTTAAGCCCGCGATCACCACGCCAAAACGGTCAAATACCGGAACGCCGATGCAGCGCAGTCCCTCTTCCTGCTCCTCGTTATCTTCGCCATACCCCTGCTCGCGTACGCGATCGAGCACCGTTAGCAGCGCGTCCGTGCTGGTAATGGTTCGTGAGGTACTTTGCTTGTATTCCACGCCTTCGAGGATCTGCTTCACTTCCTCACGATCGCGCCACGCCAGCAGAACTTTACCAATGGCGGTACTGTAGAGCGGGTTGCGACGACCAATGCGCGAATACATGCGCAGATTGTACATGGAGTCGATTTTATGGATGTAAACAATGCTGTCTTCATCCAGCGCGCCGAGATGGATGGTCTCTTTAGTGAGGCGAGAGATTTCACGCATCTGAATATCGGCGCTGCGGATCAGGTCAACATTTTGTAGCGCGCGGGCACCCAGCTCAAACAGCTTCAGCGTCAGGGAGTATTTTTCAGATTCGCCTTCCTGGGCAACGTAACCCAGCGATTTCATGGTCTGCAAAAAGCGATATACGGTGCTTTTTGACATCATCACGCGCTGTGACAACTCTGTAATACCTATTTCACGCTCCTCTCCCAGCGCCTGTAAGATGCCAAACACCTTCAGCACGGAAGAAACAGAATCTGGCTGTTTATCCAAATCCGCAATAGCCATTTACCACCTCATAGCGAGTGTTTTATAAAAATCAGAACCGGTTTTTATTATAAGTTCCCGTCATGTCACCTGCAATCAATCCCCGTTTACTTCGTTACAAATCTGCGACATATCGCGGCTGTAACAATGCTAAAATAGTTACCCTGAGAATAATTTCACGCTGAGCTTTTTTAACCCTAATGGAAAAGACCCTTTCCGATGGCCTGCCTTTACCCCAGCGGTATGGCGCGATAGCGACCATCATTATCGGTATATCAATGGCGGTCCTTGACGGCGCAATCGCAAACGTTGCCCTGCCAACCATCGCCAGCGACCTGCACGCCTCTCCCGCCAGTTCGATATGGATTGTTAACGCCTATCAGATTGCGATCGTGGTTTCCCTGCTCTCGTTCTCTTTCCTGGGCGATATGTTCGGTTACCGTCGGGTGTATCAGTGCGGTCTGGTGGTTTTCACCTTTACGTCTTTGTTCTGTGCTCTTTCAGATTCACTGCATACCCTGACGCTTGCCCGCATTGCGCAGGGTTTTGGCGGCGCGGCGCTCATGAGCGTAAACACGGCGCTGATCCGCTTAATTTATCCGCAGCGTCATCTGGGGCGAGGAATGGGGATAAACTCGTTTATTGTCGCCGTCTCTTCTGCCGCCGGGCCAACGATTGCGGCGGCGATCCTTTCCGTTGCGTCATGGCAGTGGCTGTTCGCCATCAACGTGCCGCTGGGTATTGTCGCCATCTTCTTTGCCCTGCGCTTTCTTCCCGCTAACGGTCCCAAAAGCACCATGCCGCGCTTCGATGTGGCGAGTGCGGTGATGAATGCCCTGACCTTTGGCCTGTTGATTACGGCGCTGAGCGGATTTGCGCAGGGACAGTCTCTGATGCTTACCGGCGCGGAGCTTATCGCCCTGCTGGCGATCGGCTTCTTCTTTGTTCGCCGCCAGCTCACTCTCCCTGTGCCTCTACTGCCTGTTGATCTGCTGCGTATTCCCCTCTTTTCCCTCTCCATTTGCACGTCTGTCTGCTCGTTCTGCGCCCAGATGCTGGCACTGGTCTCCCTACCCTTCTTTCTGCAAAGCGTGGTTGGACGTTCAGAGGTGGAGACCGGCCTGCTGCTCACCCCCTGGCCGCTGGCGACCATGGTGATGGCACCGCTGGCAGGTTATTTAATTGAACGCGTCCATGCCGGTTTATTGGGTGCTTTGGGGCTGGCGGTGATGGCGACAGGCCTTTTCGCGCTGGCATTGCTACCGTCATCGCCAACCGATCTGGACATCATCTGGCGCATGATCCTGTGCGGCGCGGGGTTTGGTCTGTTCCAGTCCCCTAACAACCACACCATTATCACCTCCGCGCCGCGTCATCGCAGCGGAGGAGCCAGCGGTATGCTGGGGACCGCGCGTCTGCTGGGCCAAAGCAGCGGTGCGGCACTGGTCGCCCTGATGTTTAACCTTGCCGGACAAAACGGTAACCACATTGCGCTTCTCACCGCAGGTGCCCTTGCTTCCCTCGCGGCGGTCGTCAGCGGCCTGCGGGTGACACAGCCCAGGGTTCAGGCATAAAAAAAGCCGGGCAGAGTGTTCTCCTGCCCGGCTTATTAGGGTTCCTGGCGTTACTTCAGGTATTCCCCACTGCGCAGCGCTTCAATACGTTTATCCAGTGGCGGGTGAGACATAAACAGCTCGCTCAGCGATTTGGATTTACCGTTAATGCAGAAGGCCATCATGCTGTTCGCTTCCTGCGGCTCGTAGCTGGTTTTCAGACGCTGCAGCGCGGCAATCATCTTCTCACGACCAACCAGCTTCGCAGAGCCGGCATCCGCGTGGAATTCACGGTGACGAGAGAACCACATGGTGATGATGCTGGCCAGAATACCGAATACCAGTTCCAGAACCATCGACACGGCGAAGTAGATCAGCGGGTTGCCGTTGCTCTCTTCACCTTCGTCGCGGTTGCCGCCCATAAAGCCAGCCGCAATCTGCGCCAGGATACGGGAGATGAAGATCACGAAGGTGTTCACCACACCCTGAATCAGGGTCATGGTCACCATGTCACCGTTGGCGATATGGCTGATTTCGTGGGCGATAACCGCTTCAGCTTCGTCACGGCTCATGTTCTGCAGCAGACCGGTGCTGACGGCAACCAGTGACGCATCGCGACGGGCGCCCGTGGCAAACGCGTTGATGTCCGGGGCATGGTAAATCGCCACCTGCGGCATGGCGATGCCGGCCTGACGGGATTGCTGAGCCACCGTATTCATCAGCCACTGTTCCATATCGTTACGCGGCTGTTCAATAACCTCACCACCCACCGATTTCAGTGCCATCCACTTCGACATCAGCAGGGAGATGAACGAGCCACCAAAACCAAACAGCAGCGCCATAATCAACAGACCCTGAACGCTGCTCGACTGAATTCCTGTCAGGCTTAGCACGAGCCCGAAAACCACCATGACCGCCAGGTTGGTGAGCAGGAAGAGCGCGATTCGCATCATAATTTTCTTTTTACCTCAGTTTAACAAAACGCACTATGCGATTACCCACATCGTATGGGTATTCCGGTTATTTTCAAGCATCCGGCGGGCGTAAGTCACCAGAAAGACACAACTTTACACAATTGGAAATCTGGCTGACGGAAGGATGAAGAACAAAAAGAAACAGGCACAATTTCTTGTGCCTGTTGGGAGATTATTTTGCCGGAGCGGGCTGTACGGCAGGTTTCTCTTTTTCCTGATTCGCCAGGTCGAGAGCGATATGCACCGTCTCATCCAGATACGGATCCGGCTCCTGGTAATCTTTTGGCAGATCGTCCAGTTTTTTGAGCAGAGGCTTGCCTTCACGCTTGAAGCGATCGTTGATACGCGCCAGGCGGGTTGCATCGTCTTCGTTGTTCTCTTTCTCACGCTGTGCGTAGTTCAGAGAAACGATATTCCGCTTATCTTTCAGGGCATTGAAGCGTGCGATGTCCTTCATGATGTACTGGAATTCCGGATCTTTCGCGATGCGGTCGTTATGCGCTTTCAGCAGTTCAGGGCCAAATTGCGTCATATCACCCGCTTTCACGTAGGTCGCGGCATTGATGCTGTCCCACGGTAACGCGTTATCTTCAAACTTCTCGCCGGTTTCCGTCTCTTCCGTGCCTGTCGGCATCATAATGTCCGGCGTTACGCCCTTACGCTGCGTACTGCCGCCATTCACGCGGTAGAATTTCTGAATGGTGTACTGAACCGAGCCCAGTGCAGGCCATTCCGGACGCAGCATTTGATCGTAGATACGATTAAGAGAACGATACTGCTGAACGGTACCTTTCCCGAAGGTTGGCTCACCGACGATCAGCGCGCGGCCATAATCCTGCATGGCAGCGGCAAAGATCTCAGACGCGGAAGCACTGAAGCGGTCAACCAGGACCACCAGCGGGCCTTTGTAGTAGACCACACCGTCGTTGTCGGCATCTTCACGCACTTTACCGTTGTTATCGCGCACCTGCACCACGGGACCCGATGGAATGAACAGACCAGAGAGTGAAACCGCTTCCGTCAGCGCTCCGCCGCCGTTACTGCGCAGGTCGATGATAATGCTGCTGACGTTCTGCTTTTCAAGCTTCTGCAGCTGAACTTTCACATCGTCAGTCAGCCCTACGTAGAAGCCAGGAATATCCAGGACACCCACCTTCTCTTTACCCACGGTTTTCACCGACATTTTCACCGCGCGGTCTTCCAGACGGATACGCTCGCGGGTCAAGGTAACGATACGGGTTTTGGTGCCTTTTCCGGCTGGCAGGACTTCCAGACGAACCTTGCTGCCTTTCGGACCTTTGATCAGCGCAACCACGTCATCAAGACGCCAGCCGATCACGTCGACCATGTTCTGTCCGGTTTGTCCTACACCCACAATACGATCGCCTACGCTAATCGCTTTGCTTTTGGATGCCGGGCCGCCTGCGACCATCGAATTGATCACCGTGTAATCATCGTCCATCTGCAGCACCGCGCCGATACCTTCAAGAGACAGGCTCATCTCGGTATTGAACTGTTCGGTGTTGCGTGGAGAAAGATAGTTGGTGTGCGGATCGATTTCGTGAGCAAAGGCCGTCATGGCCAGCGAGAAGACATCCTCACTGTTGGTCTGCGCCAGACGACGAATGGCGAATTTGTAACGACGCGTCAGCGTGTCACGGATCTCTTTTTCGTCTTTGCCGGTAAGCTTGAGGCTCAGTTCATCGTATTTAACTTTACCGTCCCACAGCGCATTCAATTCGGCTTCATCTTTCGGCCAGGGTGCTTTACTGCGATCCAGATTAAAGGTGTCGTTGCCGGTGAAGTCCATCGGACGTTCCAGCACTTTCAGCGCGTACTGATAGCGTTCGAAGCGGCGCTTTTGCGACAGGTTGTAGAGATCGTAGAACAGATCCAGCTTGCCTGAGCGCAACTCGTCACCCACCTCGGATTTGCGCTTAGCGAACTGCTCGACATCGCTGGCGAGCAAAACGTTATGGCTGTAATCCAGCAAGTTCAGATAGCGGTCAAAGATTTTGGCCGAAAAGGCCTGATCGAGATCGAACTGACGATAGTGCGAGCGGGTAAAACGTGAGGTCACGCGCTCGCTCACCGTCGCGTGCTGCGTCTCTTCCTTGAGAACCGGAATTTGATCAACACGCGTGATATCGTCCACTGCAAAAGCGTGACCTGTTATGGCAAACAGGCCCGCCAGCGCGGTGAGCTTAAAAAAAGTGTTCATGCCAGGCTTGGCCTCCGTTTCAGAACAACAAGTGTTCTGCGCGTACAATCATTGACATACCAGAAGTCAGCTGTACACGAACGCCATCTTTGGTGATTTCCAGTACGGTGGCGTCCATAGCATTGTTACCCGCTTTTACCTTCAGCGCCTGACCTACGCTCAGGGCGTTAATGTCAGAAACCGGCGTATGGCGCGGCTCTTCACGAGGGGCACGCGGGGCTTTTGCTGCTGGTTTGTCTGCACGCGGTTTGCGATCGTTATTATCGTTACGACGCGGCGCAGGGCGTGGTTTACGCTCACGACGAGGCGCTTCTTCCTGGCCGTTTGCCGCGGCGGCTTCGCGCTTTTTCGCCTGCTGTTCTGCACGTTGTGCCTGAACGCGTGCTTTGGCTTCTTCGAGCTGCTTGCGCGCGTGCTCAACGTGCTGCTCGTCCAGCTCACCACACGGGTTGCCGTCGAGATCCACGCGGGTCGCGCCAGCTTTGATACCGTACAGGTAACGCCAGCTCGAAGTATAAAGACGTAAGGCGGAACGCAGCTGAGTTTTGCTGAGGTTCATTTCCCCTTCAACACGTGCCACCAGATCCTGAAAAATACCGACTTTCAGGGGACGCGCTTCACCTTCCGCGCTGAAGCACTGCGGGAAACGCTCGGCCAGAAATGCGATAACTTCTTTACTGCTATTCAACTTAGGTTGATTTTCCATGAAATTTCCTGATTACAACGGACGTTGCCAACAAGCGCAGGCATGAACAGGCGTCATTATAATGACGCTATCAGTAAATGCTACGTTATCCGTTGATTATCCTGCGACGCTCGCAAAGAATTTTTGATAATCGGTTGCCGCGAGTACGTTTTCCAGATTAGCCACCAGCTCGCGCAGCCCCTGTTCGTCCTCGGTTGTAAAGCGACTGAAGACCGTACTGTCGATATCCAGAACGCCAATAATCTGATTTTTGACCACCAGAGGCAGAACGATTTCAGAATTACTGGCGGCATCGCAGGCAATGTGCCCGTCAAATGCATGAACATCTTCCACACGCTGGACCTGATTCTCGGCCACCGCCGTGCCGCATACGCCGCGCCCTACCGGAATACGCACGCAGGCCAGTTTGCCCTGGAACGGACCGAGCACCAGCGTTTCACCTTCCAGAAGGTAAAAGCCGGCCCAGTTCACGTCAGAGAGACGTTCAAACAGCAATGCGCTAGTATTTGCCAGAGTGGCTAAGAAGCTGGTCTCACCCGCCATCAATGCCTTAAAATCGCGGTTCAGGTCCGCGTAGAATTCTGTTTTGTTCATTATTCAATCACTTAGTTGTCTTACAAATTTACCGCATAGCCTATTAAAATAAGCATTAAATGCGCTCATGCTCAAGATGAATCCGTTCATGAGTTATTATAACTTTCAACAATACTTATTTGTGCGCAGCTGATGGCCTTAAAAACAACCAAAATTACGCCGACAAGAAAGATAACTGTCCATACGGTAAGCGAAGCTTTGCCACGTGCACATTATCAGCGTTGCCCCCAGTGCGATACGCTTTTTATGTTGCCGAAGATGAAATCGCACCAAAGTGCCTTCTGTCCCCGCTGCGACGCCAAAATTCGCGATGGCCGAGACTGGTCGTTAACCCGTCTCGCCGCCATGGCCGTCACCATGCTGCTGCTGATGCCCTTCGCCTGGAGCGAACCGCTGCTGAAACTCTACCTGCTTGGCGTGCGCATTGACGCCAATGTGCTGCAGGGTATCTGGCAGATGACCCGTCAGGGCGATCCCATCACCGCCGCCATGGTGCTGTTCTGCACCGTTGGCGCGCCGCTGGTGCTGGTTGCCGCCATTGCCTATCTTTGGTTTGGCAATATTCTCGGCATGAACCTTCGCCCGGTGCTACTGATGCTGGATAAGCTCAAAGAGTGGGTGATGCTGGATATTTATCTGGTGGGCGTGGGCGTTGCGTCAATAAAGGTACAGGACTACGCCTTTTTGCAGCCCGGCATCGGGCTCTTTGCTTTCATCTGCCTGGTATTGCTAAGCATCCTGACGCTGATTCACCTGAACGTTGAGCAGCTCTGGGAACGGTTTTACCCTCAGCGCCCCGCTACGCGCCCCGATGAAAATCTGCGCGTCTGTCTGGGATGCCACTATACCGGCTTACCCGACGCGCGTGGACGCTGCCCGCGGTGCCACATTCCGCTGAGACTGCGCCGCAACAATAGCCTGCAAAAATGCTGGGCCGCGCTGATCGCCTCCCTGGTGTTTCTGATCCCAGCCAATATGCTGCCGATTTCTATCATTTACGTGAATGGCGGGCGTCAGGAGGATACTATCCTCTCCGGGATTATCTCCCTTGCACACAGCAACGTCGGGGTGGCGGCGATCGTTTTTATTGCCAGTATCCTGGTTCCCTTTACCAAAGTGGTGGTGATGTTTACCTTGCTCATCAGCATTCACGTTAAATGTGAACAAGGCTTACGAACACGCATTCTGCTTCTGCGGTTCGTCACCTGGATTGGCCGCTGGTCAATGTTAGATCTGTTCGTGATTTCGCTGATGATGTCGCTCATCAATCGCGACCAGCTACTTGCTTTTACAATGGGACCCGCGGCTTTTTATTTCGGCTCTGCGGTGATATTGACTATTCTTGCTGTGGAATGGCTGGATAGCCGCTTACTTTGGGATGCACATGAGTCAGGAAACCCCCGCTTCGCCGACTGAAGCGAGAATTAAAACAAAACGCCGCATTTCGCCATTCTGGTTGCTGCCCGTCATCGCCCTGATGATTGCAGGCTGGCTTATCTGGACGAGCTATGAAGATCGCGGGAGTACGGTCACCATTGATTTCCAGACCGCCGACGGCATCGTCGCCGGGCGAACGCCCGTTCGCTTCCAGGGGGTTGAAGTGGGTACGGTTCAGGACATCTCCCTTGGAAAAGGGCTGAACAAGATTCAGGTGCGGGTCAGTATTAAATCTGACATGCAGGATGCCCTGCGCAGCGAAACGCAGTTCTGGCTGGTGACGCCGAAAGCCTCTCTGGCCGGCGTGTCCGGGCTGGATGCGCTCGTGGGCGGTAACTATATTGGCATGATGCCGGGTAAAGGCGAGCCGCAGGATCACTTTGTTGCTCTGGATACGCAGCCCAAGTACCGCCTCAATAACGGCGATTTGATGATCCATCTGCAGGCGCCGGATCTCGGTTCTCTGAACAGTGGCTCACTGGTCTATTTCCGCAAGATCCCGGTTGGCCGCGTGTACGACTACGCGATTAACCCGAATAAACAGGGCGTCACCATCGACGTGCTGATCGAGCGTCGCTTCACCAATCTGGTGAAAAAAGGCAGCCGCTTCTGGAACGTCTCCGGCGTGGATGCGGATCTCAGCCTGAGCGGTGCGAAAGTGAAGCTGGAGAGTCTGGCCGCGCTGGTGAATGGCGCTATTGCCTTTGACTCCCCGGAAAACTCAAGCCCTGCCACCGCTGATGACTCATTTGGATTGTATGCTGACCTGGCGCACAGCCAGCGCGGCGTGATCGTCAAACTCGCCCTGCCCGATGCTAAAGGGCTAAAAGCGGGCTCAACGCCGCTGATGTATCAGGGATTGCAGGTTGGTCAGCTCACCAAAATGACGCTCAACCCGGGCGGCTCAGTCACCGGCGAAATGACGGTCGACCCGAGCGTGGTCGATCTCCTGCGCGAGAAAACGCGCATCGAAATGCGCAGTCCAAAGCTCTCTCTGAACGATGCCAGCCTCAGCACGCTGTTGACCGGCAATACGTTTGAGCTCATCCCCGGTGAAGGTGAACCCAGCAATAGCTTCGTGATTGCCCCGGCGGATAAAGCCCTGCTGCAAAAACCGGGTGTGGTAACCGTCACGCTGAATGCGCCAGAAAGTTACGGTATCGAAGCCGGGCAGCCGCTAATTTTACACGGCGTGCAGGTCGGTCAGGTGCTGGAGCGTAAGCTCTCCGCGGATGGCGTGACGTTCTCGGTCGCCATCGATCCGCAATACAGCGACCTGGTGCACGGTGACAGCAAATTCGTGGTGAACAGTCGCGTCGATGTGAAGGTGGGTCTGGACGGCGTGGAGTTCCTCGGCGCCAGCGCCAGCGAATGGGTTAACGGCGGCATCCGTATTTTGCCTGGCGATAAAGGCCCCGTGCGCGACAGCTATCCGCTGTATGCCAACCTCGAGAAAGCGATTGAAAACAGTCTGAGCGATCTTCCTACCACCACGCTGACGCTAAGCGCCGAAACGCTGCCGGACGTACAGGCGGGATCCGTGGTGCTGTATCGCAAGTTTGAAGTCGGGGAAGTGATCACCGTTCGCCCGCGTGCGGACGCCTTTGATATCGAACTGCACATCAAGCCGGAGTACCGCAAGCTGCTGACGCCAAACAGCGTCTTCTGGGCCGAAGGCGGCGCGAAAGTTCAGCTTAACGGTAACGGGCTGACCGTGCAGGCCTCCCCGCTCTCACGCGCGCTGCGCGGGGCGATTAGCTTCGATAATCTCAGCGGCGCGGGTGCGAATCTGCGCAAAGGTGATAAGCGTATTCTCTTCCCGTCCGAAACCGCCGCACGTGCAGTAGGCGGGCAGATTACCCTGCACGCGTTTGATGCCGGTAAGCTGGCGGAAGGCATGCCAATTCGCTATCTGGGTATTGATATCGGGCAGA
The DNA here is from genome assembly GCF_008122455.1 of Enterobacter sp. C6. Lineage (NCBI taxonomy): Bacteria > Pseudomonadati > Pseudomonadota > Gammaproteobacteria > Enterobacterales > Enterobacteriaceae > Enterobacter > Enterobacter sp. C6. The sequence goes on along the minus strand of NZ_QPFW01000248.1, from coordinate 43,937 downwards.
TCCAGAAGCTGACGCTGATTACCTCACGTAACGAGGTGCAGGCCACCGCCGTGCTTTACCCGGAATATGTGCAGACCTTCGCCCGCACGGGCTCGCGCTTCTCGGTGGTCACGCCGCAGATCTCGGCCGCGGGCGTGGAGCATCTCGACACCATTTTGCAGCCGTACATCAACGTTGAGCCCGGCCAGGGCAATGCCCGTCGCGATTTCGAGCTGCAGGAAGCCACGATCACCGACTCACGCTACCTTGGTGGCCTGAGCATCGTGGTGGAAGTGCCGGAAGCAGGCTCGCTGAACATCGGCACGCCGGTACTGTTCCGCGGCATTGAAGTGGGTACGGTCACGGGCCTGACGCTTGGTACACTCTCCGATCGCGTGATGGTGGCGTTACGCATCAGCGAACGCTACCAGCACCTGGTTCGAAATAACTCGGTATTCTGGCTGGCATCAGGCTACTCGCTGGACTTCGGCCTGACGGGTGGCGTGGTGAAAACCGGCACCTTCAACCAGTTCATTCGCGGCGGTATCGCGTTTGCCACGCCGCCGGGAACGCCGCTGGCGCCGAAAGCGCAGCCGGGTAAACACTTCCTGCTGCTCGAAAGCGAACCGAAAGAGTGGCGCGAATGGGGAACCGCCCTGCCACGTTAAACAGCAAGGCTCCGGTGTCAACGCACCGGAGCCTTTATGTTACACTGCGCACCTGAACTTTTCCCTGTGGTGTGCCCGTGGCTCAAAACTCCGTATTTCTTCCTGAACAATTCCTGGCGCAGATGCGCGAGGCGCTTCCTTCTCACCTGTCGTTAGACGATTTTATCGCCGCCTGCCAGCGTCCGTTACGCCGAAGTATTCGCGTCAACACGTTGAAAATCAGCGTCGATGATTTTCTGGCACTGGTCTCGCCGTACGGCTGGCAGCTTACGCCGGTACCGTGGTGTGCTGAGGGGTTCTGGATCGAGCGCGATGACGAAGCCTCACTCCCGCTGGGCAGCACCGCTGAACATCTGAGCGGCCTGTTCTATATTCAGGAAGCCAGCTCGATGCTGCCTGTTGCCGCCCTGTTTACCGATGGCAATTCGCCTGAGCGCGTGATGGATGTTGCCGCGGCGCCCGGCTCAAAAACCACGCAAATTGCCGCCCGGATGGGTAACCAGGGGGCGATCCTTGCTAACGAGTTTTCCGCCAGCCGCGTGAAGGTGCTGCATGCCAACATCAGCCGCTGCGGTATTCATAATGTTGCACTGACGCACTTCGACGGACGCGTGTTTGGCGCCGCCCTACCGGAAGCCTTCGATGCCATTCTGCTGGACGCCCCTTGCTCCGGCGAAGGGGTGGTGCGCAAAGATCCCGATGCGTTAAAGAACTGGTCCGTGGAAAGCAACCTGGAGATCGCCGCCACACAGCGAGAGCTGATCGAGAGCGCATTTCACGCTTTGCGGCCTGGCGGCACGCTGGTCTATTCAACGTGCACCCTTAACCGCGATGAAAACGAAGACGTCTGTCTGTGGTTGAAAACGAACTATCCGGATGCAGTCGAGTTTCTGCGGCTTAACGATCTGTTTGCCTCGGCACAAGAGGCGGTCACCCCCGAGGGTTTCCTTCACGTGTTCCCGCAGATTTACGACTGTGAAGGGTTCTTTGTGGCGCGTCTGCGTAAAACGCAGGCGGTTGCTCCCCTGCCCGCACCTAAATTCAAGGTCGGCAACTTCCCGTTTGCCCCTCTTAAAGGTCGCGATGCAGCACAGCTTGAAGCCGCCGCCAAAAAGGTTGGGCTGGTCTGGGATGAGAGCCTGCATCTCTGGATGCGTGATAAAGAGATATGGCTGTTCCCGGCTGAGATCGAGCCGCTCATCGGAAAGGTCCGTTTTTCGCGAATCGGGATCCGCCTGGCGGAAGTGCATAACAAAGGGTATCGCTGGCAGCATGAGGCCGTTATCGCGCTTGCCGGACGCGAGAATACCTTTGCCCTGACGCATCAGGAAGCCGAAGAGTGGTATCGTGGTCGCGATGTCTATCCGGACAGCGCGCCATCAGGCGATGAAGTGATAGTGACGTATCAGGGATACCCGCTGGGGCTGGCAAAAAAGGTCGGCTCAAGGCTGAAAAACAGCTATCCGCGCGAGTTGGTTCGGGATGGTCGGCTGTTTACCGGTAACGATCGCACGGGCTGAAAAAAAGCGCATTTTTTTACTGGCGATTTTGCTCTCCTTGTCTACGATCAAAAATGGGTGACTGCACTGGTCATACCAGATTTTGACAACAGAACCGGAGAGCACTATGACGAAAACCAGCGTGCGTATTGGCGCTTTTGAGATCGACGACGCAGAGCTGCGCGGCGAAGCACAAGGCGATCGAACGTTAAGTATTCCCTGCAAATCCGACCCGGATTTGTGCATGCAGCTCGATGCATGGGATGCAGATACCAGCGTCCCGGCAATACTTGATGGCGAACACTCTGTCCTTTACCGTGAGCATTACGATAGTAAAACCGATGCCTGGGTCATGCGTCTTGCCTGACCTAAAGAGAACCCGCCCGAAGGCGGGTTATTTATTACTGCAGCTGCGCCAGCGTAAAGTAACCGTCAAATACGGCGCCCGTATCAATGTAGTGGAGATTATTAAAATCATACCTTCTGTCGAGGGGCGTATGTCCGAACCAGAAATGATCCGCGCCGCTGATGCCCTGCCCTTTGCCCACCATAAATCCCATCAACCTGTCGCGGTTCCATAAGACGCGCTGGGCGCTGACCGGTTTTTGCCATTGGTATTCCGTAGCCGGATAATCCGCATGGGCTATCACATTCAGACCATTCGCACAGGTTATCTCGATGATATGCGGTAAATCGCGACAGGCCTCAAGCAACGACAGCGCAAGCTGTTGCTGGTCGCGTTCAAGTTGCGCAAACCACATTCCACCATTTATCGTCCAGAGCGAAAAATCGTTATTATCCAGACTGTCGAGCGCCATTTGCTCGTGGTTGCCCCGCACGGCACGAAACCATTTTTCATGTATTAACTGCAGGCATTTCACGCTATCAGGGCCACGATCGATGATATCCCCGACAGAAATAAGCAAATCCTCATACGGGTTAAAATGACGGCGTTTAAGCTCATCCATAAGCCACTGATAACAGCCGTGTATATCGCTGACAACCCAGACGTGACGCCACATCCCACCTTCAATTCGCTGATACATAAGCCCTCCCATAGGAAGTATAGTTACAGTTGACTTATGTGTAGGGACGCTGCACAGGAGCGCTTTTCATGAAGCTAAACAAACAGTAAACTAAGGATAAATAAATGTTTCACCAGTATTAATACTCTTTTGCATGCCCCCTAAAATATGCATTGCATAAACTTTGAGGTTTTCCCGTGTCAAATACGCGCCTGCAAAACGATGCGCCACAATCGCATCGTACCCATATCATTTCCGAACTGGTGAAAGGCAAACTCGTTCCAGGCCCTATCTGGCAAAAACGCGAGTACCGTCTTAAATTTCTGTTACGTTCATTGCTGTTCTGGTCTTCTACGCATCGCATGCTCGATGCGCTGGCTCGCCGCGACGATTTTGATCAGTTACTGGCTTCGCAGATCACCCTGCCGAGCAAAACACATCGCCAGTATCTGATGCGTGGCATGAACGCCAATGCGCGTGCCGATGCCATCGTCAGCCATTATCAGTGGATTGACTCTCTGAAAGACGTCGGCCTGGTCAAGGCCTTAACCGGACCACAAGAGCAATCCATTGTTGAGTTTCATGCCAAAGATGGCGTGAGCTATAACGTCAACGCCATGAATGCCAGTAAAGCAGAGCGTGAGGGCGAATGTACGCTGTGGCTGCGTGATAACGAAAATACCCTGCTTGCCAGTGTGACATTTTGCGTTGCTCGCGAAAACGGAGAATATGTTCTGGTGATTGGCGGTCTTCAGGGCCCGCGACGCAGCGTATCCCGTGATGTGATCAAACAGGCAACCCGAGCCTGCCATGGTCTCTTCCCGAAACGCGTGTTGATGGAAGTGCTTTTCCAATTGGCCACACTTTCCGGCATCAAAGCCATTTATGCGGTCAGCGATGAAGGTCATATCTTCCGTGCACTGCGTTATCGTCTGAGTAAAGGTCGCCATTTCCACGCCAGCTACGATGAGTTTTGGGCCTCTATCGACGGTCAAAAACGTTCAACCTTCAGTTGGCAGTTGCCATTGCAGATGGAGCGCAAATCCCTTGAGGAGATCGCCAGTAAAAAGCGTGCCGAATACCGCCGTCGCTTTGAACTGCTTGATGAAATTGAGGCATCCGTTAAATCCCGCTTTTAAACACGGTTCTGGCTTTTACTGATTGCACACGAAAATTTAACAAAACAGGCAAAAAGGGCTGGACTTCCGCATGCTGTGTTGCGTTATGTTTTAAGCAGTCGAACAGGACGAGCGCGCTGTATGAGAAAGAACTATTGGGATTACTCGTTTACTTTCATACGGATAAACAGACCGAATGCGATTCCTGTTTATACCTGCAATTTATATTTCTGCGGTATATCAAACACATACGCATCAACCAGATTAAAAAGCATACATCTGGTGATGCGTTTTCAGGCACTAAAAATCATATAGTTACTTAAAATTCCGGACAAATTCGGACGTATTTCGAATCGATTCATATCAAATTTACCAGCCGCCCCCGTTCCTGCATACTACGGGTTGCGGCTTCCTGATTGTAAATTTTCAACCTTATGATTTAACTCGTTGAGTGCCTGAAGGCATAGTGAGATAACACCTGGATATTTCATAGCGTAGCTGTGTTTACTATCATCTCGTTTTCTTGTTAGCGATATTACAATAAAAACCGCCCGTAGGGGGCTATGCTAATGAAACGGGTAATTTATCCTCTGATACGCCCTTGTCTCGTAGTGACTGTCGATACATTGCGATTCTCTCCAGCTCAACTTGAGATGGATAACTATCAGAGAGATATATTGCGAACTCGTATACAGGCGGCGGGTTGAAAGTTATCACTGAATACCCAGCATCTTCCAGCAACTCAACAACAATCCCATATGATGGCCTGATACCCGTAAACCAGTAACAGCCATGTCTCTCCATACCCTGAACCGCCTTCGCTGCATGCTCTCTAAAAATAGCCAAATAAACAGATTCAGTAAATGCTTCCATTACACAGACTCCAGTCATCACTTTACTCTAAAAGAACTACAACAAATGTGTATGTAGGAATGCTAATCTCATAGATCTATTTTATGCTGTTCCTGAAGAAGTCTTATAGATTAAAGGCTATGGGTTTAGAGAAACTGCTTCCAGACCAGCTTATTGAAAAGCGCTTTTACACCTTCCATTATCAAAGCTACAAAAATCATATAGCCACCTAATACGGTCAGTATGTTGGACTATGCACCACTGAACACCAACCCAATGTCACCTATCAACAGAAGCCCAATGCCGATCCAAAAAAATATGAAAGCTATGAACAGTAATTGAATAAACCAAATCAGTTAACCCAATCTTCAATTGCAACTTTTCCATTCTTCTGCCTCAGCCAATGTGAGTAGATTGCTTATTATACGCAAAAATCAACTTACCTTTCACACCATTAATTTAAATGTTCTGAATCACCCGCTATAGCCTCGCCATCCTGAGTTATTAATGCCTTCCCCTGAACTTTTGCGAAGTCCAGCCTACCGCAGAGCGCAATCAGGATGGTGTCACCTATTTCCGGATTTCTGGCAATATTAATTATCACGTACTCAGCTGATGTTTCGATAGTTCGGCAGTTGTCCTCATGACCGCAAAGGTTGGTAATAGTGAGTATCTCCTCAGCGAGGTCTAATGCAGGTGATTGAAAACCCATGATAACCCCCTAACACCTAACTGTATGTTTATAGAGCTCAACTAAAAACTGAAGGTCAAGAATTTGGGTCAAAAAAACCGCACAAGCGGGTAAGCGATTAATAAAAAAGCACTAAACACCATTATCTAATTCAAGAGAAACCATACAAAATCATCTTTAATTAAAGCGTTGATGTTAATGAGCCACAACCAGGTGTGTTCGTGAATGTAATGCAGAAACGGGTACCGAAATTTTCTGTTATTACCACTCACATCCTTCCTTCATAGCCATCAATGTAAGCTTCAGAGATAGCATCGCTCATGGCTTTACGCTGTTTAGCCGACCATGATTTATTGTCGACGTAACGAGTGCCCGCAAAAATAGTTTCACTCTGGATGGAGTTCAGAAATGCCTCGCTACGAAACTTATCTGCACGCTTGTTCGCGTCCTCTAAAGACATGCCTGATAAGCGGTCTTTTGCTCCCAGATCATGAAAAGTTTTAAAGAATGGCACCGCCATCTTAATACTGTCGGCTCTTATAACGCGTACATTCGGGTCAAAGCCGTCATCTGCAGCATATACATACTGGCGTGCATGGCGTTCTGCACTTGTTTGAGGGGTGCATGCGCTGCTCATCAAAGATGATGTTAACAACGCACACACGAATAATCCGTTAGATTTATTCATGAAGATCTCCTTTCCAGTAAACAATATTCCCATCAGTAGCTTATCAGGATTTTCCGCTCTCAGTCATACCCCAAAATCTGTCATTGACACGTTAGAAACAGCGGCGTAGGATTCGAACTACTGTATATATAACAATGTGTTTATATACAGCATTATCTAACTTTTAACCGTCAAAGAGGAATTAACTATGAGTGGTAATGGTGGCGACAACGCACACAACAATGCGTTCAGTGGTGACAAAAATCCTGGCATCGGTAACTCTGGTTCTGGCAGCCATTCCGGTACATCAGGAAATGGAGGGAATGGTGGCCGTACACAGAATATTAATGGATTTTCTGTGGATCCAAACAACAGTGCACAGGTGAATGCTGCTAACAGAGGTGATGCGGCTGGAGTATTTTCTGCCGGTGGTGCAATTGCTATCAGTTCCGGGGTAGACAGTCATTCAGGTAAAGGCTCCGGTGGTAATGGTGGTAACTCAGGTTCACAGTCTGGCAGTAATAACTCCCAGAATCAAAATGGAAATAGCACTACGAGTGCTCCATCTACCTGGGATAGGACGGCAAAGTACTATGGCTCCAGTGATAAAGTTTCCCGAAAAGCGCTTAAGAACTTATATGAACAAGCAGTGCGGGATGGAAGTATACCAAAAGCAGCCCGGGGTAATTTGCGCGAAAATGTCCAGAAGATGCTCGATGAAGATAATCAAATTGAAGCATTACAAAAAGCCAGCGAAATTATTGCTGACATGGGGGAAAAAGTTGGTAGTCACCTGGGTCAAAAATATAAAGATGTGTCAAGGGACATCGCAAGTAACGTTAAAAACTTCCAAGGTAAAACAATTCGTAACTACAATGATGCAATGACCTCTCTGAATAAGATTATTGCCAATCCAGGGATGAAAATTAATCAAGGTGATAAAACTGCGATCGTTAACGCATGGAAAAGTCTGAATGCAAGTGACATGGCAAACAAACTCGGCAATCTAAGCAAAGCATTTAAGACTGCAGATCTGGTGATCAAAGTCGAAAAAATCCGAGAGAAAAGTATTGAAGGATATGAAACAGGAAACTGGGGTCCATTGATGCTAGAGGTAGAGTCCTGGGTTATTAGTGGCATTGCTGTCGGTGTGGCTATGGGAATCTTTGGCGCCCTGGCATCTTTTGTTGCGACAGTCGTCGGGCTTCCTATTACTGCATTAACAATTGCAGGAATTATCGGTATCAGTTATCTGGCTTCATTCATTGACGATAAAATCGTTGATAAAATCAACAATGAAATAATCAGACCAGCTCATTAATCTAAAAGGGGCAGAGATGTTATCTGCCCCTTAGCTTTCAACGGTGCTTTATTTTTAACTTTAAAATCAAGAAAACTGCATAAGCATAGCTGATGTAATAGCAGGTGAGTATATAACACACATAAAATACGCTTACAAAAAAAACGGTAAGAAGATAATCGTTCCCTGATAAAAGCCTCATAAATCGTCCTGATTCAGTTAACTCCACGTTACACACCAACAAATAATAAACAATTGCAATATAAAACACGGTGAATAGCATAAAAGCCAAAATACCTTTCGTGAAAGAAAAAGTGGTTTTTAAATTTAACTCTCTCCGCGCAATCAAAAAAAACAAAACACCTAACAAAGGAGCGATTTTAACATAAAAACTCATAACACCACTTAATAATGGGTTACTGGCTGAAATCAGCTCAGGAACTTTACCAGATAAAGTATACAAATAATTTAGAAAATCGCTCCCTTGGTTGTTAGCATATAATAAAAAAATCAGAAGCAAAGGTATAACCCCGACAAGAAAAATATAATACATCCTTTTTGCCGCAATGTTTGTCATATCCCTTGATTTAATTTGCTTCATAGACATATCACCTACCCTGTGTTTGGAACTTGTCCCTCTGAGTTTAGTCAGTGGATTGAATAATAGAATAATTATATTGCAGATCTGCTAGCCGATCCATTTTGTCGGTGTTGTTGAATTTTTTTCATACATAAAAGCAAATAATACAATTAGTGGGTTAACTTTTCTCCACAACCTTATGCCAGTTATCTGCAAGCTCTCTTCGAGCCCCCCTCTCCCCTCCTGGCGGAAAAGAGAATCCAACTCGCCATTTTGAACAACCGTTAGAGCACCTAATTTCTGCGCCCCCCCAGTTCAACCCACGACTTCGGACCTTCAGTGAAGAGGACATGCCACAATTGGGGCATTTCGGTAGATCAGTCATTCCCCAGCCCCTGCAGACGCTGAAAATTAGCCAGCTTCGCTTTCGTGCGGCCGATTTCGGTCGAGATATGGCGCGATGAGGGAATAATCAGATCATCTGGGCGGCTGGCGAAATGCATTTTCTCTCATTTACGGTCTTAAATTACCATCCTGAGATTTACGCCTCTTATGCATTTGCTAACAAGCTCAACAGTGTAAGCAGGGTCCTTCCTCGAGTTCATATGATTGCAAAAAACAGACTCACGCATACATGGGGACAGCATCTGCGTATGCCTCGGTACTTAACTCTATAGATAATGATGTTCTTCAATTACTTGCCACAAACCCTGAAATTTTTGATTTCGAAACAATTGATGATGGAGTAGTTAACATTAACGACTTTCAGACCATGGGGGTTGTGGCATTTGCGAAAGGATGTCTGTTCTCAATTCTCCCAACTGGAAGTGTGAGGATCATGAATCGCCGAGTTAAGGTAAACGCACCTTATAAGCAGTCTTGCCTTGAAACGAGAGATCGCATGGTTGCAAAACTCTGAGATCGTCTGTGCAGAGCATTCCCAGCATTGCATGAGTTTGGTTGTTAATTTAAAAAACGGTGTGGTATAACGGGAATTGCCGGATATTGAAGTTCGGACAATTTTGGGACATTTTCGGACAGAGCGCCGTAAGTGACTGAAATATAAGACAGATAAAAAGAGACCGAATACGATTCCTGTATTCGGTCCAGGGAAATGGCTCTTGGGAGAGAGCCGTGCGCTAAAAGTTGGCATTAATGCAGGCTAAGTCGCCTTGCCTTTTAAGAATAGATGACGACGCCAGGTTTTCCAGTCCACAGCTAAAGCGGTCGGAAAAAAAGCGCCAGAGCATCATAAAATGTGAAAAACCGCAGTGCTTTCGCAAGCATCTGCGGTTTTTTATTGGAAACCTGAACGTTAGCAGAGCTTGTCGGCACGCTCGATAAACGGCGCCAGACTCATCTTTTGTCCCGGATGCGCCGGGTCATCGATCTGAATAATGCTGATCGGCTGGCCGCTACTCTTGCCGCTGGCTACCTGCTGCTCTGCGGTATCATTTAACGGGTATTGCACCAGCGTGCTCGGGTTAATGGCATACAGCGCATGGCCCGGACGGCAGGTCAGCATCACCTCTTCGCGATTGAACGCCCATTTGTCCTTACCGACTTCAAAACGGCTGACGGTGATAACCTGCGGTGCGGCAAGCGCGCTCCCCGTGCAGGCCAGCAATATGAGAGAAAGTACTGTCTTTTTCATATGATATTTAACCTTGTCAGAAGGGTTCCCAGGTAGCGAACAGACTGACCGTTGCCAGTACCAGCGCGCCCAGCACCACTTCTGCCTGTGTCATCCTGATAAAAATCTGTTGTGCTCGCCCGGTCTCCGGACGAAACCGTGGCACCAGAAAATACCGATTTGCCAGCGCAATTACCACCATCAACGCCACCAGCGCACATTTGAACAACAAAAACTGCACGTAGCCAGCCTGCCAGGGTATATGGACGCCCAGTATCATGAGCGTATTGATCGCTCCGCTGAGCAGCACGCCCGCGACGGCATAATGGCCCACGCGCGAGAAGCGCATCATGGTATAGATGGCGGCATTCTGCCAGCGTCCTTTCGCCAGACGCATGCAGAATAACAGGGGCAGTAATCCGCCAAGCCAGGCTGCAGCGCAGATCAGGTGAAAAGCATAGTTAAGCCGCTGCAACGCCCCCATCGGACCGTCGTTCATCGCCGCGTGACCTACCCCAGCCAGCAGGATAAGCTGGCTCATGGCGAGCAGTAGCAGCCGCGACCCCTTCAGCGGCGCGAGCCATGCCGCACCGACCGTCATCACAGCAAGAATCATTTGCCACAGCCAGACGCCACCAAACTGTGTCGTAAATACGCCGTACCAGACCTGCGGAGCAAACACATCTCCCCAGCCGTTACCCATCAGTCCGCCCTGAAGCATAAACATCAGGAGTGCAGCCGCCAGGCTCACCAAGGCCGCCACTTTCTGCTGCAGCTGGAAACGCCGGGACATCAGCCGCTGGAGGGAAGAAGGCGCAAACCAGACGCTGTAAAGCGCGTTGCCAAAAACCAGCATCAGCGCCCCGAAATGGATAAAGCGCAACCCGATATAACACAGCGCCAGCATGCTATTTCACGCTAAAGTGATAGATGCCTTTGGTTTTATGACCGTCTACAGAGACGACATGCCAGTCTACCTGGTACGTCCCTGACGTCAGCGTTTGTTCCAGCGGAACGGTGAGTAGCGCCTTGTTCTTTTCGTCTCGCGTAGCGGTACCCGTTTTGATGACCTGCTTTTGCGCGTCCGTCACCACCACACCGCTAAATCCCGGTTCGATGCCTTCTGAAAAATGCAGCGTAAGTGCCTGCGGAGCGCTCACCACGCTGTCCGCTGCCGGGATCTGCTGCTTAAGATGCGCATGCGCCAGCGCGGAGGAGGTCATCATTGTAGAGGTCAGAAAAACCAGTGCGCATACCGCGCGGGAAGCGGAGAAACCCATCGCAATCATTCCTTTTTGTTATGTCTGTATGCTAAAGAATAACGCTGTATAATAAACGAGTCGAGGAACATCCTGCCTCCGCTTGTCATCGTCGTGCAATCGCGGTAACGTTGCCGCCGCATAAAAAGGAGAAGGTAATGAAGATCAATCTGGCCGCCCTTCCACAGGACGAGATGGATAAAGTAAATGTCGATCTCGCTGCCGCTGGCGTCGCGTTTAAAGAGCGTTACAACATGCCTGTTGTGGCTGAAGTCGTTGAACGGGAACAGCCCGCCCATCTGCGCGACTGGTTTCGCGAAAGACTCATCGCCCACCGTCTCGCCTCGGTTAACCTCTCCCGTTTACCGTACGAACCTAAAGTTAAATAAGCTTAACGAGCCGTTACACTTCCTTACGCGGAATCTGGCAGGATAAGAAAACCCTGATAAATTTAGGTGTATTCTTAAATCTCTGCGACTCAGTGTATAAGGAAGTCACGATGTCACATTGGAATATAGCGGCAGCTCAGTATGGCGGTCAGCACCAGAGTGTGGATGACCATGTTACGCACCACCTGCGCTTCATCGCCGAAGCAGCACGGCAGCGATGTGATTTGCTGGTCTTCCCTGAACTCTCATTAACGGGCTCAGGCGCACCGACGTTACCTCCCCCACCCGATGACGCGCAGCTGGAACCGCTGCTTGACGCGGCACATTTTTACCGGATTACCGTGATTGCCGGGCTCCCCCTGGAACGGAACGGTCAGCGCCAGAAAGGCCTCGCGCTCTTCACGCCCGCCCGTCACCGCATCCTGCGCTACCCGCAAGGTAGCGGTGCCAGCCTGGTGCCGGGGGAGAAACAGCTCAGCATTATTGATGCGCATGCCGATTCACCCAATCTCGATCCCAGAGCGTCGCTGTTTACCAGCAGTCAGTCCGTAGAGGATCACCGCTGGCGGCAGTCCATCAGTACCCTGCAGCGCTTCGCGCATAAATATGCCATTGCGGTGCTGATGGCGAACGCCTGCGGCGGTAGCGCGCTGTGGGATGAAAAAGGCCAGCTGATCGTCCGCGCAGATCGAGGCGAGCTGCTGTTGACCGGCACGCTCGGCGGAGAGGGTTGGCAAGGCGATATCATTCCTTTAGGCTAGGCGTTTTAAAGCTCAGGAGTGTTCAATGCTGCGCGTCATCGATACCGAAACTTGCGATCTTCAGGGCGGAATAGTGGAAGTGGCTTCTGTCGACGTGGTTGATGGTAAAATCGTCAACCCTATGAGCCATCTGGTGCGTCCCGACCGACCCATCAGCCCTCAGGCGATGGCTATCCATCGCATTACCGAATCGATGGTGGCGGATAAGCCGTGGATCGAAGAGATCATTCCGCACTACTACGGTAGCCCGTGGTACGTCGCGCATAACGCCAGTTTTGACCGCCGGGTGTTACCTGAAATGCCGGGGGAATGGATTTGTACCATGAAGCTGGCGCGTCGCCTCTGGCCGGGAATTAAATACAGCAACATGGCGCTGTACAAGTCCCGCAAGCTCAGCGTCAGAACGCCTGAGGGACTGCACCATCACCGGGCCCTGTATGACTGCTATATCACCGCCGCGTTACTGATAGATATTATGAATATCTCTGGCTGGACGCCGGATGATATGGCGACCATCACCGGCCGTCCTGCACTTCTGACCACATTTACCTTTGGGAAATATCGCGGGAAGCCGGTGTCCGAGGTGGCGGATAAAGACCCGGGCTATTTGCGCTGGCTGTATAACAACCTCGACAGAATGAGCCCGGAACTGCGCTTAACGCTGAAACATTATCTGGGCGACGCTTAACGCTCCGCACGGCCTGGCAGCGTGTCCTGCGCCAGGCCTATTAAAAAGGCATATTCCAGGGCAACTCCTTCGTAGGATTTAAATCGTCCCGATTTCCCGCCGTGACCGGAATCCATATCGGTACACAACAGCAGCAGGTTGTCATCGGTTTTCAGCTCCCGCAGTTTTGCCACCCATTTTGCCGGCTCCCAGTATTGCACCTGAGAATCATGCAGACCGGTGGTGACCAACATGTGGGGATAGGCTTTCGCTTCCACGTTATCGTACGGGCTGTACGTTTTCATATAGCGGTAGTACATCTCATCCTGCGGATTCCCCCACTCTTCAAACTCCCCTGTCGTAAGCGGGATGGATTCATCGAGCATGGTCGTCACCACATCGACAAACGGAACCTGCGCGACAATCCCCTTAAAGCGGTCGGGACGCTGGTTGATCGCCGCCCCCATCAGCATGCCGCCCGCGCTGCCGCCCATCCCAAAGCAAAGCTGCGGATCCCCGTAGCCCTGCTCAATCAGCGCATCGCAGACGTCGAGGTAGTCATTGAAGGTGTTTTTCTTTTTCAGGAATTTCCCGTCTTCATACCAGTGCTGCCCCAGCTCACCGCCACCGCGAATATGGGCGATGGCGAAGACAAAGCCGCGATCGAGCAGGCTTAACCGACTGCTGCTGAAATCGGCGTCCATGCTTGAGCCATACGAGCCGTAACCGTACACCAGGATCGGGTTTTTGCCTTTCTGGAAGTGGGCTTTGTGATAGACGAGCGAGACGGGGACCTCGACGCCATCCCGGGCGGTGACCCACAGGTGCTCGCTGCGGTAGTTTTCAGACTCAAACCCTTTGACCTCGGTCTGTTTAATCACCTGACGCTGCCCGGTATCCATATCCAGCTCAAACAAGGTGTCCGGCGTGGTCATCGATGAGTAGCCGTAGCGCAGCCGCGAGGATTCAGGTTCAGGGTTGAAACCAATCCACGTCACATAGGCCGGGTCGTCGAACGCGATCCCCACCACTTCCCGCGTTTTACGGTTGATTTGCCGGATACTGGTCAGCCCTCGCTGACGCTCTTCCACCACCAGCCAGTCGGTAAACAGGGTGAACCCTTCAAGCATCACCTGATCCCGCGCGGGGATAAGCACCTCCCATTTGCGCTCATCGCGCACTTTGGTTTTATAGAGACCAAAGTTTTTGCCCTCGCGATTAGAGCGCAAATAAAAGCTGTGCTGGAAGTGATCCAGGCTGTACTCGTGATCCTTGCGGCGCGGCAGGAAACAGAGCGGCTGGGCGTCGGGCAGTTCGGCATCCAGCAGCAGAACTTCCGAGGTCGTCGCGCTGGCCAGGAAGATAATCACATAGTGGCGCGAGGAGGTTTTATGCAGGCTGACATAGAACGTTTCGTCTTTCTCTTCATAGACCAGCTCGTCGTCAGCGGAGTCCGTTCCCACGGTGTGTCGCCACACCTGATAAGGCAGCAGCGTCGAGGCGTGCTTTTTGACGTAGTAAACCGTCTCGGAATCATTCGCCCAGACAAAATCCGGGGAGACGTTTTCCAGCATTTCCGGATACCAGTTGCCGGTGTCCAGATTGCGAAAACGCAGGCCGTACTGGCGACGGGAGAGATAATCCTCCGCCAGCGCCATCACCGCGTTATCCGGCGAAATGGACATGCCGCCCAGGGTATAAAATTCGCTGTGGGCGGCGCGCTGGTTGGCATCCAGCAAAATATCCCACTCATCCCATTCGGCGCTTAATACCGACTGACGCTGGTAGATGGGATACTCATTGCCGGGCTCGTAAATATGGCGATAGCGATAGCCGTTTTTGGTCCAGGGCGCGGAGATATCACGCTGAGGAATACGCTGCACCATCTCATTCAGCAGTTGGTCCTGAAGCGTCTGCTGGCTGGACATGACCTTGCGGCCATAGTCGTTTTCCTCGTGCAGGTAGTCGAGTACCTCTGGCCGGGAGCGCGAATCGTCCCGCAGCCAGTAATAGTTGTCTATGCGCGTATCGCCATGCGTGGTGATCGCATATGGTATACGTCGGGCTTTCGGTGGCATGTCATCATTCTTTTAAGTTTTACACCCTATAAGGTTGGCAAAACCCACGCATGATGCAAGCGAAACAGCGTCGCGACGGCGGAGGCTATCCCTGTAACGCCTGTTTTTGTTCGCGGATATCCCGCTCAATGCCCTCGCGCACGTCCTGAGGGATCTTTAACGCATCGCCCAGGGCGTTAAGGTAGCTCCGCTCCATAAAGTGATCGATATCGATGGCGGCACAGCTGAGGAAATAGAGCTCCAGCGCCTCTTCCTCATTTTTCACGCTTTGCGCAAGACGCTGCGGCTCAAGCGGCTGTTCGATGGCCTGCGCCACCAGCGCTCTGCCCTTCTCTTCAACGCCGGCTTCGCGCAGCTGCTGCTCGATCGCCGATCGTTCTTTGTCGTCAATATGCCCGTCACTTTTCGCGGCAAAAACCAGCGCAAGAATGAGCCGTTCGGTACGCAGATCCAGCGGCGAGGTGTGCTCGCCATAATGCGGTTCATCGCTGTGCGCGGTCCGTACCCGGTCCTTGTACTTATTCCACAGCACGGTGCCCGCGATGGCGCCGCCGCCGGCCAGCAGCGCGCCGGTGCCATATTTTGCCAGCAGCTTGCGCGAGGATTTATTCGCGACCAGCAGGCCTGCCAGCCCGCCGAGCGCCCCGGGTACCAGCAGTTTGCTCAGGTCCCGCTCGCCAGACGGTGTTTTCTGCCCTAACAGGGATTGCAATTGATTTAGCCAGCCAGACATGGTTTCCCTCACTTAACGGTGAACATGTTCCACAGCGTAAGCGAGCGGGCGTCAGGAAATGTCTGGTCGGGCTAAAGAAGCGCAAATTTCTGCCCTCGCGTTTATCCCTGCGCAAGACAGACGCAAACGTTTTCGTTTATACTGCGCGCAACTTTTTTTGGGGGATTGTTATGATTCGTTTAGGAACTGCGCTGCGACCTGCGGCGACGCGAGTGATGCTGTTGGGATCGGGCGAGCTGGGAAAAGAGGTCGCCATTGAGTGCCAACGTTTAGGTGTGGAAGTCATCGCCGTAGACCGTTACGCCGACGCACCCGCCATGCACGTCGCCCATCGTTCTTATGTGATTAACATGCTGGATGGCGATGCCCTTCGCGAACTGATTACGCGCGAGAAGCCCGATTTCGTTGTACCGGAAATTGAAGCGATTGCCACCGATACGCTGATCGCCCTGGAGCAGGAAGGCCAGCGCGTGGTGCCCTGTGCGAAAGCCGCAAAGCTGACCATGAACCGCGAAGGCATTCGTCGCCTGGCGGCAGAAGAGCTGGGATTGCCCACCTCGAGCTACCGTTTTGCGGGCGATAAGGCCGCGTTCCTGCAGGCCGTAGAGGAGATTGGCTACCCGTGTATCGTTAAGCCGGTGATGAGCTCCTCCGGTAAAGGGCAGAGCTTCATTCGCGACAGCAGCACGCTCGATAAGGCGTGGGATTACGCCCAACAGGGTGGCCGCGCCGGCGCCGGTCGCGTCATCGTTGAAGGCGTCGTGAAGTTTGATTTCGAGATCACCCTGCTGACCGTCAGCGCCGTTGACGGCGTCCATTTCTGCGATCCGATTGGCCACCGTCAGGAAGATGGCGATTACCGCGAATCCTGGCAGCCGCAGCAGATGAGCGCCCTGGCGCTGGAGCGTGCTCAGGCGATCGCCCGTAAAACCGTCCTCGCGCTGGGCGGCTATGGCCTGTTCGGCGTGGAGCTGTTTGTGTGCGGTGACGAGGTGATTTTCAGTGAAGTCTCCCCTCGCCCGCATGACACCGGCATGGTCACGCTGATTTCGCAGGATCTTTCCGAGTTCGCCCTGCACGTGCGCGCCTTCCTCGGCCTGCCCGTCGGCGGTATCCGTCAGTACGGCCCGGCCGCCTCGGCGGTCATCCTGCCGCAGTTAACCAGCCAGAACGTTACATTTGATAACGTCGACGCGGCAGTGGGTGCCGGGTTGCAGGTACGTTTGTTCGGCAAGCCGGAGATCGACGGTACCCGTCGTCTTGGCGTGGCATTAGCCACCGGGGATAACGTTGACGACGCCGTGGCGAGAGCGAAAGCAGCCGCAGCAAGCGTTAAGGTAACGGGATAAAAAAAACGGGCCGAAAGGCCCGTTTTTCATGCGGCGAATGGCTTACTGCTTCGCACCTTCCACCGCTTCGCGAGCCAGTTTTGTGATGCGATCCCAGTCGCCCGCTTCCAGCGCATCCGCCGGAACCAGCCATGAGCCACCGATGCACAGCACGCTTTTCAGCGCCAGGTAGTCACGGTAGTTGGCAGGAGAGATACCCCCCGTCGGGCAGAAGCGTACCTGAGAGAAGGGACCCGCAATCGCCTGCAGCGCTTTAGTGCCGCCGTTCGCTTCAGCCGGGAAGAATTTGAACTCTTTCAGACCGTAGTCCATGCCCAGCATCAGTTCAGAGACGGTGCTGATGCCCGGGATCAGCGGAATGGTGCCTTCGGTCGCGGCTTTCAGCAGCGACTCGGTCAGGCCCGGGCTGATGGCAAACTGCGCGCCCGCTTCGGTCACTTCAGCCAGCTGTTTTACGTTCGTCACGGTACCCGCACCGATGATGGCGTCCGGCACTTCTTTAGCAATCGCGCGAATGGCATCCATCGCGCAGGCGGTACGCAGGGTCACTTCCAGAACGCGAACGCCACCCGCAACCAGCGCTTTCGCCATCGGTACAGCGTGCTCCAGCTTGTTTACCACGATAACCGGCACGACAGGGCCAGTGGTCAGGATTGCTTCTGCACTTGTTTTCCAGTTTTTCATCAGAGTTTTCTCTCGCCAGATCGTTAAAATCAAGTCGTCTTAAAACGTAATACAGGTTGCGCCCTGCTCCGCACCGGAGAGCTTCTCACGCAGCGCGCTGAACATTTCGCGTCCGGTCCCCACGCGCGATGCGCTCAGGTCAGGAATATGGGGTTGACGTGCCGCCAGCTCGGCGTCATCCACCAGCAGGGTTAACTCGCCTGTCTGACCGTTAACGCGGATCATGTCACCGTCGCGCACTTTCGCCAGCAACCCACCGTCGTAGGCTTCAGGCGTCACGTGGATGGCTGAAGGCACTTTACCGGATGCCCCGGAGAGGCGTCCATCGGTGACTAACGCAATTTTGAAACGGCGGTCCAATAATACACCAAGTGGTGGCATAAGTTTATGTAATTCTGGCATCCCGTTAGCTTTAGGCCCCTGATGACGCACCACCACCACGCAGTCTTTGTCGAGCAGACCGGCGTCAAAGGCGGGTAATACGTCGTGCTGGCTTTCAAACACCACCGCCGGCGCTTCGATAATCTGGTTCTCTTCCGGTACGGCAGAGGTCTTCATTACCGCACGACCGAGGTTGCCGCTCAGCACTTTGGTGCCGCCGTGTGGAGAGAACGGTTTGTCGATGGTGGCGATCACCTGCGCATCAAGAGACGCTCTCGCCCCTTCGCGCCAGTCCAGCTCGCCGTTGTTCAACCACGGCTCCTGGGTATAGCGCTGAAGGCCAAAGCCTGCCACGGTATTTACGTCTTCATGCAGCAGTCCGCCTTTCAGCAGCTCGCGCATCAGCAGCGGTACGCCGCCCGCGGCCTGGAAGTGGTTAATATCCGCCGGACCGTTCGGGTACAGGCGTGCCATCAGCGGCACCACGGAAGAGATCTCGGAGAAGTCATCCCAGTTAATCAGAATGCCCGCCGCACGCGCCATGGCCACCAGGTGCATGGTGTGGTTGGTTGACCCCCCGGTTGCCAGCAGCGCGACAATCCCGTTGACGATGACCTTTTCGTCAACCATTTTGCCCATCGGCATCCATTCGTTGCCGTTGCCGGTCAGACGTGTAACCTGACGGGCCGCGGCCTCGGTCAGCGCCTTGCGCAGCGGCGCGTCCGGCTGGATAAAGGATGAGCCCGGAAGCTGCATCCCCATAAATTCCACCACCATCTGGTTCGTGTTAGCCGTACCGTAGAACGTACAGGTCCCCGGCGCATGATAGGACGCGGCTTCCGCCTCCAACAGCGCCTGACGGTCTGCTTTCCCTTCCGCGTACAGCTGGCGGATACGGACTTTTTCTTTGTTCGGCAGGCCGCTTGCCATTGGGCCCGACGGCACGAAGATCGCAGGCAGATGACCAAACGACAGCGCAGCCATCACCAGGCCCGGAACAATCTTGTCGCACACGCCGAGATACAGCGCGCCATCAAACATGTTGTGCGACAGGCCAACCGCCGCGGACATAGCAATCACTTCGCGGCTCAGCAGGGAGAGCTCCATACCGTCCTGGCCCTGCGTCACGCCGTCGCACATGGCGGGTACCCCACCCGCCACCTGGCCGACCGCATTCACGCTGTGCAGCGCTTTACGGATGATATCCGGGTAAACCTCATAGGGCTGGTGCGCGGAGAGCATATCGTTATAGGAGGTAATGATGGCGATATTGTTACGCAACATGCTTTTCAGCGACGCTTTATCATCAGGCTGGCAGGCGGCGAAGCCGTGCGCCAGGTTCCCGCAGGCCAGCTGAGATCGGTGGACGGTGTTGCTCTTTGCCTGTTCAATCCGGGCGAGGTAGGCCGAGCGGGTCTCTTTCGAGCGCTCAATAATGCGTTGTGTTACGCGTAACAATGTCGGATTCATAAAAGCTCCTCTAATTTATCTGTCCGGGCTCGGGAGTTTACAAAGTCGCTGGCAGTTGTTAACAACGCTGAAACGCTTGCTGTCCGGAGCTCAGGGGCAAAATCACTTCCGGCAGTGTAATAAAAAAAGCTCCGCGGGTGAATCCACGCGGAGCTTAAAAGTTGAAAATTGTGCCACTAGCTGAGTTAGATCATGTTACCGGTAAAATAACACTTTCGGGCTAGCGGATTATCTTACTCAAACTCGTTCCAGGAGCGGCCATCGCGGGTGATCATCGCCACCGACGCGACCGGTCCCCAGGTGCCCGCCTGATACGGTTTTGGCGCATCCTGGTCGGCAGCCCAGGCTTCGGTGATGGAGTCGACCCATTTCCACGCCTCTTCCACTTCATCGCGGCGCACGAACAGCGCCTGGATACCGCGCATGGTTTCCAGCAGCAGACGCTCGTAAGCATCGGCCAGGTGCGTCTGGTTAAAGGTTTCAGAGTAGCTCAGATCCAGCTTGGTGGTCTGCAGGTTGTGTTTATGATCCAGGCCCGGCACTTTGTTCAGGATCTGGATATCCACGCCCTCGTCCGGCTGCAGACGAATGGTCAGTTTGTTCTGCGGCAGCTCCTGCCAGGACTCTTTGAACAGGTTCAGTTCCGGGTTTTTGAAGTAAACAACCACTTCGGAACATTTAGCCGGCAGACGTTTACCGGTGCGCAGGTAGAACGGAACCCCCGCCCAGCGCCAGTCGTCGATATCCACGCGGATCGCCACAAACGTCTCGGTGTTGCTGGACTTGTTCGCACCCTCTTCTTCCAGGTAGCCCGGCACTTTTTTGCCCTGCGCAAACCCGGCGGTGTACTGACCACGAACGGTCTTCTCACGCACGTTGGAGCGGTCGATGCGGCGCAGTGACTTCAGCACTTTCACTTTCGCGTCACGGATGCTGTCCGCCGTCAGGTCAGACGGTGGAGACATGGCAATCATGCACAGGATCTGCAGCAGGTGGTTCTGGATCATGTCGCGCATCTGACCGGCCTGGTCAAAGTAACCCCAGCGACCTTCAATCCCCACCTCTTCCGCCACGGTGATTTCCACGTGGTCGATAGTGCGGTTGTCCCAGTTATTTACAAACAGGGAGTTAGCAAAACGCAGCGCCAGCAGGTTCAGTACCGTCTCTTTACCGAGATAGTGGTCGATACGGTAGACCTGGCACTCTTCAAAGAACTCGCCCACCTGGTCGTTGATTTCGCGCGAGGTTGCCAGCGAGGTACCCAGCGGCTTCTCCATCACGACGCGCGCCGGTTTGGCGTTCAGTTTGGCTTCGCCCAGGCCTTTGCAGATGGCGCCGAAGGTGCTTGGCGGCATGGCGAAATAGTTAATGGTGACACGGTTTTTCTGATCCAGCATCGCGCCTAAGCGGGTAAACGCGCTGACGTCATTAACGTCCAGGTTGCAGAAATCGAGACGTCCACTCAGGGTATCCCACAAACTTTCATCAATCTTTTCCTTCATGAAAGTTTCGAGTGCCTCGCGGACGACTTTGGTATAAGCGTCCTTGTCCCAGTCGGCGCGCCCTACACCCAGGATACGGGTATCCGGATGAATTTGGCCCGCTTTCTCCAGTTGATACAGGGAAGGCAGCAATTTTCGGCGTGCAAGGTCGCCTTTAGCGCCGAAAATGACCAGGTCACATGCCTGGGCTGTTTGCGTTACCGCCATGTCATTCTCCTCAGTTGGATCACCTGGTACTTCTGCCAGGTATCGTTGTAATTTTATTACAATGCACTGTACTGCTTTTACGTCATTCCCGAAACCATTAGCGCTTATCGTCGCGTGCGATACCGCGATTTTTCACCCTTTGGATGATTAAGACGGCTTAATGACGCAACAACCGTCGTTTCTTTGCGCAACAGGGTCACAGCAAAACCCGACACCGATCAAGTAATGAAAAAAAACAACAACATTATCTTGTCGATTATTACCCTTTATGGAAGCCACGAGGGTAATATCGGCTAAATCGAATCACGATTTCATCAATTTATGAAATCGTTTACACCCATGAGCATCCTGTTAACATGAACATGCTGGAAAAAATCCAGTTTCAACTGGAACACCTTAGCAAATCCGAGCGAAAAGTGGCCGAGGTCATTCTCGCCTCTCCCGCTCAGGCGATTCATTCAAGCATCGCCGCTCTGGCACAGGAAGCGGGTGTTAGCGAACCCACGGTCAATCGCTTTTGCCGCAGCCTGGAAACGCGCGGCTTCCCTGATTTTAAACTGCATCTGGCACAAAGTCTGGCTAACGGCACCCCTTATGTTAATCGTAATGTGGATGAAGACGACAGCGTTGATGCCTATACCGCGAAAATTTTTGAATCGGCTATGGCTTCGCTTGACCACGTCCGACAGTCTCTGGACATGAGTTCCGTGAATCGCGCGGTGGATTTACTCACCCAGGCGAAGAGGATTGCGTTCTTCGGTCTCGGCTCGTCGGCGGCCGTGGCGCATGACGCGATGAACAAATTTTTCCGCTTTAACGTCCCGGTTATTTATTCCGATGACATTGTCCTGCAACGCATGAGCTGTATGAATTGCAGTGAGGATGACGTCGTGGTACTGATTTCACATACCGGCCGCACCAAGAGTCAGGTAGAGCTGGCGCAGCTGGCCCGTGAAAACGATGCCATGGTGATTGCCCTCACCACGGCAGGCACGCCGCTGGCGCGTGAAGCAACGCTGGCAATCACCCTCGACGTGCCGGAAGACACCGACATTTATATGCCGATGGTTTCCAGACTGGCGCAGCTCACCGTGATTGACGTGCTGGCGACCGGTTTTACCTTACGTCGGGGCGCAAAATTCCGGGATAACTTGAAGCGGGTCAAGGAAGCGCTGAAGGAATCGCGTTTTGATAAAGAATTGCTTATAAAGAGCGATGTTCCCTGATAGTTGATAACGAAGACGTAACCAATAATTACGATGTAACGATTTACGGCATTCGGTCCACTCTCCGCTGCCTTGCAGCAGATGAAGACCGATTCAATGTTCACGCAACACCAAAGTTGTTTCAGTCAACGGAGTATTACATGTCCAGAAGGCTTCGCAGAACCAAGATCGTAACCACCTTAGGCCCGGCCACCGATCGCGATAATAATCTTGAGAAAATTATCGCCGCTGGTGCCAACGTGGTGCGTATGAACTTCTCTCACGGTACGCCAGAAGACCATAAATTACGTGCCGACAAAGTGCGTGAAATCGCAGCAAAACTGGGCCGCCACGTGGCTATCCTCGGTGATTTGCAGGGTCCCAAAATCCGTGTCTCAACCTTTAAAGAAGGTAAAGTTTTCCTCAATATCGGCGACAAATTCCTGCTGGATGCCAACCTGGGCAAAGGCGAAGGCGATAAAGAAAAAGTCGGTATCGACTATAAAGGCCTGCCGGCTGACGTGGTGCCTGGCGATATCCTGCTGCTTGACGACGGTCGCGTACAGCTGAAAGTGCTGGAAGTTCAGGGCATGAAAGTGTTCACCGAAGTCACCGTCGGCGGCCCGCTCTCCAACAATAAAGGCATCAACAAACTGGGTGGCGGCCTCTCTGCAGAAGCGCTTACCGATAAAGACAAAGCGGACATCGTGACGGCTGCGCTGATCGGCGTGGACTACCTGGCTGTCTCCTTCCCGCGCTGCGGCGAAGATCTGAACTATGCGCGTCGCCTGGCACGCGATGCAGGCTGCGATGCCAAAATCGTCGCCAAAGTTGAGCGTGCGGAAGCCGTTTGCGATCAGGATGCCATGGACGACGTGATCCTCGCGTCTGACGTGGTGATGGTTGCGCGCGGCGACCTGGGCGTGGAAATTGGCGACCCTGAGCTGGTCGGTATCCAGAAAGCGCTGATTCGTCGCGCACGTCAGCTGAACCGCGCGGTGATCACCGCCACTCAGATGATGGAATCGATGATCACCAACCCAATGCCAACCCGTGCAGAAGTCATGGACGTGGCAAACGCCGTGCTGGACGGAACCGATGCGGTGATGCTCTCCGCAGAAACCGCAGCGGGCCAGTATCCGGCAGAAACCGTGGCCGCCATGGCGCGCGTCTGCCTGGGCGCTGAAAAGATCCCAAGCATCAACGTCTCTAAACACCGTCTGGACGTGCAGTTCGACAACGTGGAAGAAGCGATTGCGATGTCGGCAATGTATGCGGCAAACCATCTGAAGGGCGTTACCGCGATCATCACCATGACCGAATCTGGCCGCACCGCGTTGATGACCTCGCGTATCAGCTCGGGTCTGCCGATCTTCGCCATGTCCCGTCACGAACGTACGCTGAACCTGACGGCGCTGTACCGCGGCGTGACGCCGGTTCACTTCGACAGCACCAATGACGGCGTGGCCGCCGCGCACGATGCCGTAAACCTGCTGCGCGACAAAGGCTATCTGGTGTCCGGTGATATCGTCATTGTGACCCAGGGCGATGTAATGAGCACCATCGGCTCAACCAACACCACCCGCGTTATGACCGTCGAGTAATAACGTCTCTGTTAAAAAGCCCTCTCCAGATGGAAAGGGCTTTTTTTATTTCGTTGGATACAGCTCTTTGCGTTTATACGGCTCTGTTTCGCCCGGTTTGCGCGTTTTAAGCAGCTTCAGAATCCACGTGTACTGTTCGGCATGCGGCCCCACCAGTATCTCTACCTCTTCGTTCATTCGACGCGCGATGGTGTGGTCGTCTGCGGTCAGCAGATCATCCATCGGAGGACGGACCTCAATACTCAGACGATGCGTTTTGCCGTCATAGACCGGGAATAGCGGGATCACGCGGGCACGACAGACTTTCATCAGGCGACCTATCGCAGGGAGCGTCGCTTTATAGGTCGCAAAGAAATCGACAAACTCGCTGTGCTCGGGGCCGTGATCCTGATCCGGTAGATAGTAGCCCCAGTACCCCTGACGTACCGACTGAATGAAGGGCTTAATGCCATCGTTACGGGCATGCAGGCGTCCGCCAAAACGACGACGCACCGTGTTCCAGACAAAATCGAAAATCTTATTGCCCTGATTGTGGAACATTGCCGCCATCTTCTGGCCCTGAGAGGCCATCAGCATCGCCGGAATATCAACGCCCCAGCCGTGGGGGACGAGGAAAATGACTTTCTCGTCATTGCGGCGCATCTCCTCGATGATCTCCAGCCCTTTCCAGTCAACGCGATCGACGATTTTATCCGGCCCTTTCAGCGCCAGCTCCGCCATCATCGCCATGGCCTGCGGCGCGGTGGTATACATCTCATCAATGATTGCCTCGCGCTCGGCGTCGCTTTTCTCAGGAAAACAGTAATAGAGGTTGATCTGCGCGCGGCGGCGGGCGCTCTTGCCTAAACGCCCGGCCAGACGGCCTATTTTACCCAGAACTGGATCGCGAACAGAGGCAGGCAGCATTGCCATCCCCGCAAAGGCGTAAACACCAAGCCAGGCGCCCCAGTTGCGCGGATGGCGGAAGGATTTTTCAAACTCAGGAATGTATTCAATATTGTTTTTTTGGGTTTCCATGCTGGATCCAGGGTCTGATGACGCAAAATTTTATTCAGATAGTGTAGCGAGGCAGTCGTCCACGCACAAAAGAAAAAGCCGGCGTCAGTGTGCGCCGGCTTTTTTAACAAAAACAGAGAACTTAGTTTAAGCTCAGCTGCGGCATCACCTCTTTCACCTGCGCCAGATAATCAGTACGATCTTTACCTGTCAGGCCTTCAGTGCGCGGCAGTTTCGCGGTCAGCGGGTTCACTGCTTGTTGGTTGATCCACACTTCATAGTGCAGGTGCGGGCCGGTAGAGCGTCCGGTATTTCCGGAGATCGCGATACGGTCCCCGCGCTTCACCTTCTGGCCCGGTTTGACCAGCAGCTTACGCAGGTGCATATAGCGGGTCGTATAAGTACGACCATGACGTACCGCGACGTAATATCCGGCGGCACCGCTACGCTTGGCCACCACCACTTCGCCATCCCCTACCGCCAGTACCGGTGTGCCCTGCGGCATAGCAAAGTCAACGCCACGGTGCGGCGCGACGCGCCCGGTTACCGGGTTCAGACGACGCGGGTTAAAGTTCGAGGAGACGCGGAACTGTTTTGCCGTCGGGAAACGCAGGAAGCCTTTCGCAAGGCCCGTACCGCTGCGGTCATAGAACTTACCGTCTTCGGCACGAATCGCGTAGTAATCTTTGCCCTCAGAGCGCAGACGTACGCCCAGCAGCTGGCTTTGCTCGCGCTTGCCGTCCAGCATTTCGCGGGACATCAGAACGGAGAACTCATCGCCCTTCTTCAGCTTACGGAAATCCATCTGCCACTGCATGGCTTTGATCACCGAGCTGATTTCAGCGCTGGTCAAGCCCGCATCTCGCGCGCTGGAGACAAAGCTCGCGCCCACGGTGCCTTTCAGAACGCTGTTAACCCAGTCGCCCTTCTGCATTTCGCTGGTCATCTTGAAACCGTTTGCAGTGCGATCGTAGGTGCGGGTTTCGCGGCGGGACATTTCCCAGGTCAGACGCTGGAGATCGCCATCCGCCGTTAGTGTCCAGGAGAGCTGTTGTCCGATTTTCAGGTTACGAAGATCTTTATCCGCAGCCGCCAGCTGGCTGATATTGCCCATGTCGATGCCGTACTGGTTCAGCACGCTGCTCAGCGTGTCCCCGGTAGACACAACATATTCGTGAATACCGGCTTCGTTCTCGGTTTTATCGTCCAGCTCATCCTGCGGGATGGCTTCATCTTCCTGAGCCGCCTGGTCGATAGGCTCACTGGCTTCAGGCAGCAAAGAACGGATTTCGCTCTTTTCAAGCTCAATGGTTTTGATGATAGGGGCAGAACTCGGGTGGTAAACATAGGGCCGCCAGACGGCGACCGCTAAGGTGAGTACTGTAAGCGACCCCAGCATAACGCGGTGGGGTCGAGGCAGATTGTTAAATGCCAGGGCGACAGAGCGGGCTATCTGTTGCACGTATTCACTTCCTCGTTAATCTCCTTTCAGGCAGCTCGCATACTGGTTCGCCAGTTGGCTGAGGAACTGCGAATAGCTCGCTTTGCTCAACTGGATATTCGTACCTAGCGGGTCAAGGGTTCCCATGCGCACGGATGTTCCCCTGGCCACGGCTTCTACGACCGCTGGCCTGAACTGTGGCTCAGCAAAAACGCATGTCGCTTTTTGCTCAACCAGCTGTGTTCTGATTTCATGTAAACGCTGCGCACCAGGCTGAATTTCAGGGTTGACGGTAAAATGACCCAGCGGGGTCAAACCGTAGTGTTTTTCGTAATAGCCATAGGCGTCATGAAAAACGAAATACCCTTTACCTTTCAACGGTGCGAGCTCATTACCTACCTGCTTATCGGTTGCGGCTAATTGTGCCTCAAAATCCTTCA
Source organism: Enterobacter sp. C6 (assembly GCF_008122455.1). NCBI lineage: Bacteria > Pseudomonadati > Pseudomonadota > Gammaproteobacteria > Enterobacterales > Enterobacteriaceae > Enterobacter > Enterobacter sp. C6. The sequence continues at coordinate 16,759 of NZ_QPFW01000248.1, read as the reverse complement.
GGTTGGCGTCTAGTTTGGCTCGACTTTGCGGCATAAGTTCCACTAATTTGTTATGGATTGCAACCGCTGAAAGCCGCGCTATCTCTGGGGATAACCAAAGATGCATGTTGTATTCGCCGTGATGGTGATCTCCATCACCTTTTTCACCCTCTGCAGCGTGATGGTCATGTTCGTCACCGTCGTCATCCGCCCCTTTCATGAGCAGCGGTTTCACGCCGGGGAGGTCTGCAATCGCGACCTGCTTTTCGCCGGCAACCTGTTTTGCTGACTTCTGCATGAACGCTTCCATTTCCGGGCCAATCCAGACGACTAAGTCCGCGTTTTGTAAGCGTTTTACATCTGACGGGCGCAGGGAATAGTCATGCTCGGATGCACCATCAGGGAGCAGAACCTGGGTTTCCGTGACCCCGTCTGCAATGGCCGACGCGATGAATCCGAGTGGTTTAAGCGAAGCGACAACCGCAGCGTTAACATCTTGTGCGGTTGTACCCCAAAGGGCAGCGGATAATGCTGCGAAAAGAAGCGTATTTTTATGTAACATAATGCGACTAATCATCGTAGTGAATGCGTGGAATGTGATATTATAACATTCGTTGACTTCTTCAAGCTTAAAATGACATGACGACATTGGTTTCCCTTGAAAATATTTCGGTCTCATTTGGCCAGCGCCGCGTCCTCTCTGACGTGTCGCTCGATCTGAAGCCCGGCAAAATTCTGACGCTGCTCGGCCCCAATGGCGCAGGCAAATCCACCCTGGTGCGCGTGGTGCTGGGTCTGGTCGCACCCGATGAAGGCGTGATCAAGCGCGAGGAAAAATTGCGTATCGGCTATGTGCCGCAAAAACTTCATCTCGACGCCACGCTGCCGCTGACGGTCAGCCGCTTCCTGCGTCTGCGCCCCGGCACGCGTAAAGCCGATATTCTCCCGGCACTGAAACGCGTGCAGGCGGGCCATCTTGTCGATGCGCCGCTGCAAAAACTGTCCGGCGGTGAAACTCAGCGCGTCTTACTGGCCCGTGCGCTGCTGAGCAGCCCGCAGCTGCTGGTGCTGGATGAGCCGACTCAGGGTGTGGATGTGAATGGTCAGGTTGCGCTTTATGATTTGATCGACCAGCTACGTCGAGAGCTTGATTGCGCAGTGCTGATGGTGTCTCACGATCTCCATCTGGTGATGGCAAAAACCGACGAAGTGCTGTGTCTCAACCACCATATCTGCTGCTCCGGCACGCCAGAAGTGGTCTCCATGCACCCGGAATTTATCTCCATGTTCGGCCCTCGCGGGGCTGAACAGCTGGGCATCTATCGCCATCATCATAATCATCGCCATGATTTACAGGGACGAATCGTACTGCGTCGGGGAAATGGACACTCATGATTGAACTGTTACTGCCCGGCTGGCTGGCCGGGATTATGCTTGCCTGCGCCGCGGGTCCGCTCGGCTCGTTTGTCGTCTGGCGCAGAATGTCCTATTTTGGCGATACCCTGGCGCACGCGTCCCTGCTGGGTGTGGCTTTTGGCCTGCTGCTCAACGTCAACCCGTTTTACGCGGTGATTGTGGTCACGCTGTTGCTGGCCGCCGGTCTGGTCTGGCTTGAGAAGCGCCCTCACCTCGCAATTGATACGCTGCTTGGCATTATGGCGCACAGTGCCCTGTCTCTGGGCCTGGTGGTGGTCAGCCTGATGTCGAATATCCGCGTGGATCTGATGGCTTACCTGTTCGGTGACCTGCTGGCCGTCACGCCAGACGATCTCATCGCAATCGCGATTGGCGTTGTGGTGGTGCTCGCTATTCTGCTCTGGCAGTGGCGTAACCTGCTGGCCATGACCGTCAGCCCGGACCTGGCGTTTGTCGACGGCGTGAAGCTGCAGCGCGTTAAGCTGCTGCTGATGCTGGTAACGGCGTTAACCATTGGGGTGGCGATGAAGTTTGTCGGCGCGCTGATTATTACGTCGCTGCTGATCATCCCTGCCGCCACAGCACGTCGTTTTGCCCGTACGCCGGAGCAGATGGCCGGTGTGGCGGTGATTGTCGGAATGATTGCGGTAACGGGTGGACTCACCTTCTCGGCGTTCTATGACACGCCTGCGGGGCCGTCTGTGGTGTTGAGTGCAGCGGTGCTGTTTATCTTCAGTATGATGAAGAAGACCGCAAATTAACATCGAGGGCGCTGATGCCCTCACCCTGGCCCTCTCCCACAGGGAGAGGGAACAATGCATTACGGCATTGCCGGTGGCGTAATGCCAAAATGATTCCACGCCCGCACCGTCGCCATACGTCCACGCGGGGTGCGCTGCAGGAAGCCCTGCTGGATCAGATACGGTTCAAGCACGTCCTCGATGGTTTCGCGCTCTTCCCCGATTGCCGCCGCCAGGTTATCCAGCCCGACCGGGCCGCCAAAGAACTTATCCAGCACCGCCAGCAGCAGTTTCCGGTCCATATAGTCAAAGCCTTCGGCATCGACGTTCAGCATATCCAGCGCCTGCGCGGCGATCTCGGCGGAAATCGAGCCATCGTGCTTCACTTCGGCAAAGTCACGTACACGGCGCAGCAGACGGTTGGCGATACGCGGCGTACCGCGGGAACGCTTCGCCACTTCAAACGCGCCCTCTTCGCTCATTTCCAGCCCCATATAGCGGGCGCTACGGCCAACGATATGCTGGAGGTCCGCTACCTGGTAAAACTCAAGACGCTGCACGATACCGAAACGGTCGCGCAGCGGAGAGGTCAACGACCCGGCCCGCGTCGTTGCACCAATCAGGGTAAACGGCGGCAGATCGATTTTGATGGAGCGCGCGGCCGGGCCTTCGCCAATCATGATATCCAGCTGGTAATCTTCCATCGCCGGATAGAGCACTTCCTCCACCACCGGCGACAGGCGGTGGATCTCATCGATAAACAGCACGTCATGCGGTTCGAGGTTGGTCAGCATCGCAGCGAGATCGCCCGCCTTCTCCAGCACCGGGCCGGAGGTGGTGCGCAGGTTGACGCCCATTTCATTGGCGACGATATTCGCCAGCGTGGTTTTCCCCAAACCCGGAGGGCCAAAAATCAGCAGGTGATCGAGCGCATCGCCGCGCAGCTTTGCCGCCTGGATGAAAATCTCCATCTGGGAACGAACCTGCGGCTGGCCGATATACTCATCAAGCAGTTTTGGGCGGATCGCGCGATCCACCACGTCATCTGCCTGAATAGTGCCTGCCGATACCAGGCGGTCTGCTTCAATCATCCTTTACCTCACAATGCAGCGCGCAGCGCTTCGCGAATCAGGGTTTCACTGCTGGCGTCCGGTTTGGCAATTTTGCTCACCATACGGCTGGCCTCCTGAGGTTTATAGCCCAGCGCCACCAGCGCGGCAACCGCTTCCTGCTCGGCATCATCATCCGTGGCAGGGCCGCCTGGCGAGGTCAGTACCAAATCGGCAGCCGGCGTGAACAGATCGCCATGCAGACCTTTAAAGCGGTCTTTCATCTCGACAATCAGGCGCTCTGCCGTTTTCTTGCCGATGCCCGGAAGCTTAATCAGCGCAGCAGGATCTTCGCGCTCAACGGCATTCACAAACTGTGGCGCTGACATGCCGGATAAAATCGCCAGCGCCAGCTTCGGGCCAACGCCGTTAGTTTTAATCAGCTCGCGGAACAGGGTCCGCTCCTGCTTGTTATTGAAGCCGTACAGCAGCTGGGCATCTTCACGCACCACAAACTGAGTAAAGACAATCGCCTCTTTGCCCGCGTCCGGCAGCTCATAGAAGCAGGTCATCGGCATATGGACTTCATAGCCCACGCCACCCACTTCCAGCAGCACTAACGGGGGTTGTTTTTCAATGATGATGCCTCTGAGTCTGCCTATCACGTGACGCTCCTGCGTTCTGGGAGAAATTAACTGCCGACATAATAAAAAAAGGCTGGATGTTTATCCAGCCTGATTTCTCATTATCGTAACCTGCCTCGCGCCAGATTAAGCCGCGACTCGCTCATCTGCATCGCGTTCTGGCTGACGTGACAGTGGGTAATCGCAATCGCCAGCGCATCCGCGGCGTCGGCCTGTGGGTTCGCTGGCAGCTTCAGCAGGGTACGCACCATGTGCTGCACCTGACTTTTCTCCGCGCTACCAATGCCCACCACCGTCTGCTTGACCTGACGTGCCGCGTATTCAAATACCGGCAAATCCTGGTTGACCGCAGCCACAATGGCCACTCCGCGCGCCTGACCGAGCTTTAGCGCCGAATCGGCGTTTTTCGCCATAAAGACCTGCTCGATAGCGAAATAGTCCGGCTGAAACTGGGTGATGATCTCCGATACGCCCGCATAAATGAGCTTCAGGCGCGACGGCAGATCGTCCACTTTGGTGCGAATACAGCCGCTGCCGAGGTAGGTTAACTGGCGTCCCACCTGACGGATAACGCCATAACCGGTGACGCGTGAGCCTGGGTCAATCCCGAGAATAATCGACATCACGCGTCTCCTGTAACGGATTTACACGCTCTCATTAGAGAGTCGCTGCAACCTCATCAGAGATTTCACCGTTGTGGTACACTTCCTGCACGTCGTCGCAGTCTTCGAGCATGTCGATCAGACGCAGCAGTTTTGGTGCGGTTTCCGCATCCATGTCCGCTTTGGTGGACGGGATCATGGACACTTCAGCGTTGTCCGCTTTCAGGCCAGCCGCTTCCAGCGCGTCGCGCACGGCACCCATCTCTTCCCATGCGGTGTAAACGTCGATAGCACCGTCATCGAAGGTCACCACGTCTTCTGCACCGGCTTCGAGCGCCGCTTCCATGATCGCATCTTCATCGCCTTTCTCGAAGGAGATGACGCCTTTTTTGCTGAACAGGTAAGCAACGGAACCGTCAGTGCCCAGGTTGCCACCGGTTTTGGTGAACGCGTGGCGCACTTCCGCAACGGTACGGTTACGGTTGTCGGACAGGCACTCAACCATCACCGCCGTACCGCCAGGGCCGTAACCTTCATAGATGATGGTTTCCATGTTCGCGTCTTCATCGCCGCCCACACCACGTGCGATAGCACGGTTCAGGGTGTCACGCGTCATGTTGTTGGACAGCGCTTTATCAACCGCCGCGCGCAGACGCGGGTTAGAAGCCGGGTCACCGCCGCCCAGACGCGCTGCCGTCACCAGCTCGCGAATGATTTTGGTAAAGATCTTACCGCGCTTGGCATCCTGTGCCGCTTTGCGGTGTTTGGTGTTGGCCCACTTACTATGACCTGCCATAAAAATATCCTCAAAGAGCGCGCCTTTTCAGGCAGCGTTAATTACAAATTCTTCAATCGCCTGCCGGTTGCTCCACGACTTGGTCAGTGCGGCGGCCTCCGCCGCATTCACCCAGCGGTAGGTCAGGTGTTCGGTAAACACGATCTCCCGTTCATGGGGGAGCGCGAGACAGAACCACGACTCCGTGTTGCGCCTGGTACCCGGCGCGTAGCGATGACGTAAATGGCTAAAAATTTCAAACTCCACCGTGCGCTGACAGTCCTTCAGGGTCAGTTGCTCGCGGGCAACGTCAATGGCGACCTCTTCCTTTACTTCACGCACGGCGGCCTGCGGCGCGGTTTCTCCCTCTTCCAGACTGCCGGTTACCGACTGCCAGAAATCAGGGTCATCGCGCCGCTGCAACATCAGCACCCGCTTCGTGTCTTCTGCATAAATGACCACCAGAACCGAAACGGGAAGCTTATATTCCATATCAGTTTTTCTCTTCCTTCTTCACCACTTCAATGCCCAGCTCAGCCAGAGAGGCTGGGTTAGCAAAGCTTGGCGCTTCGGTCATCAGACACGCTGCGGCAGTGGTTTTCGGGAAGGCAATAACATCACGAATGTTATCGGTGCCGGTCAGCAGCATGGTCAGTCGGTCAAGACCGAAGGCCAGACCCGCGTGCGGAGGCGTACCGTATTTCAGCGCGTCCAGCAGGAAGCCAAACTTCTCGCGCTGCTCCTGCTCGTTGATGCCCAGGATGCTGAACACGGTCTGCTGCATTTCACCGCTGTGAATACGCACGGAACCGCCGCCCACTTCGTAGCCATTGATAACCATGTCATAAGCGTTCGCGACCGCGTCTTCCGGCGCCGCTTTCAGCTCTGCTGCCGTCATGTCTTTTGGCGAGGTGAACGGGTGGTGCATCGCCGTCAGGCCGCCTTCACCGTCGTCTTCAAACATTGGGAAGTCGATAACCCACAGCGGCGCCCATTTGTTTTCGTCGGTCAGGCTCAGGTCTTTGCCGAGCTTCAGACGCAGCGCGCCCATCGCATCCGCCACGACTTTCTTGTTGTCTGCGCCGAAGAAGATCATGTCGCCGTCCTGCGCGCCGGTGCGCGCAAGGATCGCTTCCACGATGTCCGCGTTCAGGAATTTCGCTACCGGGCTGGTGATACCTTCCAGACCTTTCGCACGCTCGGTCACCTTAATATAGGCCAGACCTTTCGCGCCGTAGATCTTGATGAAGTTGCCGTAGTCGTCGATCTGCTTGCGGCTCAGTGCTGCACCGCCCGGCACGCGCAGGGCCGCCACGCGGCCTTTAGGATCGTTAGCCGGGCCAGCGAAGACGGCAAACTCAACGCCTTTCACCAGGTCTGCAACGTCCACCAGCTCCATCGGGTTACGCAGGTCTGGTTTGTCGGAGCCGTAGCGACGCTCGGCTTCAGCGAAGGTCATAATTGGGAAATCGCCCAGTTCAACGCCTTTTACGTCGTTCCACAGGCTACGCACCAGGGCTTCCATCACTTCACGCACCTGCTCGGCGGTCATGAAGGAGGTTTCCACGTCGATCTGGGTAAATTCTGGCTGGCGGTCAGCGCGCAGGTCTTCGTCGCGGAAGCATTTAACGATCTGATAGTAGCGATCGAAGCCGGACATCATCAGCAGCTGTTTGAACAGCTGCGGAGACTGCGGCAGCGCGTAGAATTTACCTTTATGAACGCGGGATGGGACCAGGTAGTCGCGCGCGCCTTCCGGCGTGGCTTTGGTCAGCATCGGGGTTTCGATATCGAGGAAACCGTGATCATCCATAAAGCGACGCACCAGGCTGGTGATTTTTGCACGGGTTTTCAGGCGCTGAGCCATTTCCGGGCGACGCAGATCCAGGTAGCGGTATTTCAGACGCGCTTCTTCAGTGTTGACGTGGTTGGAGTCCAGCGGCAGCGCTTCAGCACGGTTGATGATCGTCAGATCGGACGCCAGCACTTCGATGGCGCCCGTCGCCATGTCGGCGTTGACGTTTTTCTCGTCACGCGCACGCACGGTGCCAGTAACCTGAATGCAGAACTCATTACGCAGCTCAGAGGCCAGCTTCAACGCATCTGCGCGATCCGGGTCGAAGAACACCTGAACGATACCTTCGCGGTCGCGCATATCGATGAAGATAAGGCTACCAAGATCACGACGACGATTGACCCAACCACACAGGGTGACCTGCTGTCCGACGTGGGACTGACGCAGCTGCCCGCAATATTCTGTACGCATGAGATATCCCTTAATTAGCCGCAGGCTAAATGTCGCCTGGTATGCAGGCTACTATGTCGCAGCTTTCTGTATGTCACAACTGGATGAAAAAAGGCGGCTATTATACTGGAAATTCCGCCGGACGATAAGAGCGAACCACGGCCAGGCGGTCGTTTGCTGCACTCTTATTGCGCATTCTCACAAAAATTAACAAAATTATGCGACCAATAACAGGCCATCACGTCGTATGGTGTCCAGAAGTGATTAATTTAACGGGAGTAACAATGTTAACCCTTGATGCCAAAAAAACCGCGCTTGTAGTGATTGATTTACAGGAAGGCATTTTGCCCTTTGCCGGTGGCCCGCATACCGCAGACGATGTGGTCAGCCGCGCCGCTCGCCTGGCGGAGAAATGCCGTGCCAGCGGTGCGCAGGTGGTCATGGTGCGCGTCGGCTGGTCCGCGGATTACGCCGAAGCGTTAAAACAGCCCGTGGATGCGCAGGCACCCGCCCGAGCCCTGCCGGAAAACTGGTGGACGTACCCGGTCTCACTCGGCAAACGCGACAGCGATATTGAAGTGACCAAACGCCAGTGGGGTGCCTTCTACGGTACCGATCTCGAGCTGCAGCTCCGCCGTCGCGGCATTGACACCCTCATCCTGTGCGGCATTTCCACCAATATCGGCGTGGAGTCAACCGCCCGCAACGCCTGGGAACTGGGCTTTAATCTGGTGATCGCCGAAGATGCCTGCAGCGCGGCCTCCGCGGAACAGCATCAGGGCAGCATGACCCATATCTTCCCGCGCATCGGCCGCGTGCGCAGCACGGATGAGATCCTTCGCGCACTATGATGTATGTGGGCCTGCCCCAGTGGTCGCACCCGAAATGGGTGCGCCTTGGCATCACCAGCCTTGAAGAGTATGCCCGACACTTCAACTGCGTCGAGGGCAACACCACCCTGTATGCGCTCCCCAAAGCTGAGATTGTCGCACGCTGGCGGGAGCAAACAACCGACGATTTCCGTTTCTGTTTTAAGTTTCCGGCGACCATTTCTCACCAGGCCGCGCTGCGAAACTGCGGTGAGTTGACCGACGAATTCTTTGCCCGGATGGCGCCTCTGGCAAACCGCATCGGCCAGTACTGGCTGCAGCTTCCCGCAGTCTTTGGCCCTCGCGACCTGCCCGCACTGTGGACGTTTCTGGACGCCCTGCCCCGGGAGTTTACCTACGGGGTGGAGGTCCGACACCAGGATTTCTTTGCGAAGGGCGAAGCAGAAAAAGCGCTCAACCGCGGCCTTCTTGAGCGTTCCGTCAACCGGGTGATCCTCGACAGCCGTCCGGTGCACAGCGCAATACCGCACAGTGAGGCCATCATTGAGGCGCAGCGAAAAAAACCGAAAGTGCCGGTCCACGCCATCGTGACTGCGCAGAACCCGATGGTCAGGTTTATCGGCAGCGATAACATGCAGCAAAACCAGAAGCTGTTCGCCGTCTGGCTGGAAAAACTGGCCTCGTGGGAACACACCACCACGCCGTATCTCTTTTTGCACACGCCGGATATTGCCCAGGCCCCCGAACTGGTCGATGCTCTGTGGCAGGCCTTGCAGACTGCGGTGCCGTCCGTGGGCAGCGCCCCTTCCATCCCACAACAATCTTCTCTTTTCTGATATCCCCCCCTATCATAGTGAAGTGCCATCTGCCAAAAACAGGGAGTTTGTATGGTCAGCGCGCTGTATGCGGTGTTAGGTGCATTACTGCTGATTAAGTTTTCATTTGATGTTGTGCGCCTCAGAACGCTGTACCGTGTCTCTTACGGTGACGGCGGATTTTCAGAGCTACAAAGCGCTATTCGCATTCATGGCAACGCGGTCGAATACATTCCCGCAGCCTTAATCCTGCTGCTTTTTATGGAGATGAATGGCGCAGAAACCTGGATGGTGCATATCTGTGGCCTGCTTCTTATTGCTGGCCGCCTGATGCATTATTACGGCTTTCACCACCGCTTAATCCGCTGGCGTCGCTCCGGCATGAGTGCGACCTGGTGTTCGCTTTTGCTGATGGTGCTGGCTAACCTGTGGTATATGCCGTGGGAGTTGGTTTTCTCCCTCCATTAGCGCACAATACGCCACTTTATTTTTCCCGGATTTTTACGTTATGTCAGATCGCGACACGCTTTTTTCCGCGCCTATCGCCAGCCTGGGCGACTGGACCTTCGATGAACGGGTAGCTGAAGTCTTCCCGGATATGATCCAGCGCTCTGTTCCCGGTTATTCCAATATTATCTCTATGATCGGCATGCTGGCTGAGCGCTTCGTTCAACCCGGCACGCAGGTCTATGACCTGGGCTGCTCGCTCGGCGCGGCAACGCTGTCGGTTCGTCGTAATATTCACCAGGAAGGCTGCCGAATCATTGCCGTCGATAACTCCCCGGCCATGGTTGAGCGCTGCCGTCGCCATATTGACGCGTACAAAGCCCCTGTTCCGGTGGACGTGGTGGAAGGTGATATCCGCGAGATTGAGATCAATAACGCCTCGATGGTGGTGCTGAATTTCACCCTTCAGTTCCTGGTGCCGGAAGACCGCCAGCTGCTGCTGGACAAAATTTATCAGGGGCTGAATCCTGGCGGCGCGCTGGTGCTCTCGGAGAAATTCAGCTTCGAAGATGCCGAGGTTGGCGAGCTGCTGTTCAACATGCACCACGATTTCAAACGGGCGAACGGCTACAGCGAGCTGGAGATCAGCCAGAAGCGCAGCATGCTCGAAAACGTGATGCTGACGGATTCCGTAGAAACCCACAAAGCGCGTCTGAGCAAAGCCGGGTTTGAGCACAGCGAACTGTGGTTCCAGTGCTTTAACTTTGGTTCGCTGGTGGCGCTGAAAGCGGGGAAACCGGCATGATCGAATTCAGTAACTTCTATCAGCTGATTGCCAAAAACCAGCTCTCCCACTGGCTGGAAACCTTGCCCGCGCAGATTGCCGCCTGGCAGCGCGATCAGCAGCACGGCCTGTTAAAGCAGTGGTCAAACGCGGTGGAGTTTCTGCCCGAGCTGACCCCGCATCGTCTGGATCTTCTGCACAGCGTAACCGCCGAAAGCGAAGAGCCGCTTCCGGCCGGGCAGATCAACCGCATCGAAACGCTGATGCGCAATCTGATGCCGTGGCGCAAAGGCCCGTTCTCGCTGTACGGGGTGAACATCAATACCGAATGGCGCTCGGACTGGAAATGGGATCGCGTTCTGCCGCACCTTTCCGACCTGACCGGACGTACCATTCTGGACGTGGGCTGCGGCAGCGGTTACCACATGTGGCGCATGATTGGCGCGGGCGCGCACCTGGCGGTCGGTATTGACCCGATGCAGCTGTTCCTGTGCCAGTTTGAAGCGGTACGTAAGCTGCTGGGTAACGACCAGCGCGCGCACCTGCTGCCGCTGGGCATTGAACAGCTCCCTGCCCTGAAAGCGTTTGATACCGTGTTCTCCATGGGCGTGCTGTATCACCGTCGTTCTCCGCTGGAGCACCTGTGGCAACTGAAGGATCAGTTGGTCAGCGGCGGCGAGCTGGTGCTGGAAACGCTGGTGATCGAAGGGGATGAACATGCTGTTCTGGTGCCGGGCGATCGCTACGCGCAGATGCGCAACGTTTACTTCATCCCTTCCGCGCTGGCGCTGAAGAACTGGCTGGAGAAGTGCGGGTTTGTGGATGTGCGGATTGCCGATGTCAGCGTGACCTCTCTCGAAGAGCAGCGCCGCACCGACTGGATGATTACCGAATCGCTGGAGCAGTTCCTCGACCCGGCCGACCACAGCAAAACCATCGAAGGCTATCCGGCCCCGATGCGTGCGGTGTTGATTGCGACCAAGCCGTAGCCTGTTAGCCAGGTGGCGGCTGCGCCTTACCCGGCCTACTCCCGATTTTCCAGGTCCGGTAAGCGAAGCGCCACCTGGCGCAGGAGAAAAAAAGGCCCCTGTTGAAATTGCAGGGGCCTGGTACAAGCAAGCATCATATTGGGCGACATGATGCGCGGTAAAAATCGGTACGTTGCTACACGTGATGGCGCTCAATCAGCGACTTCATTTCCGCAACCGACTCTCCCTCTACGCCGTAGCGTGAATACTCATCTGCTTCAGCATCCGTCGACATTGACAACCCTGTATTGCGATAACGCATGGGCGAAGGTATCCATTTACCCGCGGAGCTGTGCAGCTCTTCTACCCCAGCGTTTAAAAACCGTTCCAGATTGCTGGCGCGGACTCCCGCACCCGCCATTATTATTGGAACACCGGAATGTGCTTTTAGTTCCGTAATTAATTGCAGTCCTTTTTCAGCTGACGCCTGTTGACCCGATGTCAGAATGCGCGCCACGCCAAGTTCTCCAAGCGTTTCAAAGGCCTGAAGCGGATCTTTACACATATCAAATGCACGATGAAAAGTGACGGCCAGCCCCTGTGCGGCGCTCATCACCTGACGCATGCGCGGGAGATCGATATTGCCGTCTTCATCCAGCAGACCGGTGACCAGCCCGGGGAACCCCAGGTCGCGCACGAGGGCGATGTCTTCAAGCATGGCACTGAACTCGCCCGCCGTGTAACAAAAATCACCGCCGCGTGGGCGAATAATCGGGTGAACGGGAATGGTGACGGCCTGACGGGCAGACTTTAACACGCCGAAGGACGGCGTCAGCCCGCCCTCTTTGGGTGCCGCGCACAGTTCAATACGGTCAGCCCCGTGTTTTTGTGCGGTCACAGCACACTCCACGCTGTAACAACAAATCTCCAGCAGCGCCATTTAATCCTCCTGAAATCCCACTAAACGAATCATCATGCCACGCCGTCCATTTTCAGTCGCGGCGTGAACTCACATCTCTTACGCTTCGCTGGCAACGATCTGCTCAATGGTCCACGGATGAAACTTCACCGTGACCTGTCCGTCCGTGACGGCCAGCGTCGGGTTAGGTAACCGCTCGCGCTCGCCTTTGGGAGAACTGGTCTTCACAAAAATCCCCGGCTTGCTTAAGCCGTCGTCAGAAAGCAGGGCCAGCGCGCGCGCGTTCAACGTCTCCGGCTCACCCGGCAGGACAATTTCGATATGCTCCCAGCCTTCGTGCGGATAACGCTTCTCACCCGGCCACGGCAGTTCAATCACGGTGAATTGCCAGTGCGCCACGTTCACCGGTTCATGCAGTTTAAACAGGCAAATGGGGCGACCATTGATGATGTTCTCGGAGAGCAACACGCCGCACTGTTCGAAACCGCGACGCCAGCGCTCTGCGGTGGCATTCTGATGACAGCGCAAAGAGATGTGATCGGCCTCAAGCGGTGCGATATCCAGACCCAGACGGGTGGCAAGTTCTGTGAACGCCTGGGTGAAGCGCGGTAAATCTGCGGAAATATCATGCAGTTCGTCAATGGATTGCCAGTTCGCCATAATTCACTCTCTTTTCGTGTCGCAAAGCCGCTAATTTACTCTGTTGCCCTGTTTTGACCAACCGCTGAATCCGGCTTTTTATGACTGCATGTTTATGCACACCTTCACTGCCTGGATTCTGAGCAATCTTCAGGCCCCGCGATGCTGACGACAGAAGGCATTTGCAGTATACTCCCGCCCTAAATTCTTTAACTGGCGCGGGCGGTTGTAAGCCCGCATCAAAAACGTAAGGTATCCAGGTGAATATTCAGGCTCTTCTCTCCGAAAAAGTCAGTCAGGCACTGATTGCCGCAGGTGCGCCTGCGGATTGCGAACCGCAGGTTCGTCAGTCAGCAAAAGTACAGTTTGGCGACTATCAGGCTAATGGCGTGATGGCAGTGGCTAAAAAACTGGGCATGCCGCCGCGACAACTCGCTGAGCAGGTACTGACGCATCTGGATCTTTCCGGCATTGCCAGCAAAACCGAAATTGCCGGCCCGGGCTTTATCAATATCTTCCTGGAACCTGCGTTCCTGGCCCGCCACGTTGACGCGGCGCTGAAATCCGATCGTCTGGGTGTGTCCCAGCCGGAAGCGCAGACCGTCGTGATCGACTATTCTGCGCCGAACGTGGCGAAAGAGATGCACGTTGGCCACCTGCGCTCCACCATCATCGGTGATGCCGCAGTGCGCACGCTCGAGTTCCTCGGTCACAAGGTGATCCGCGCGAACCACGTGGGCGACTGGGGTACCCAGTTCGGCATGCTGATTGCTTACCTGGAAAAACAGCAGCAGGAAAACGCGGGTGAAATGGCGCTGGCGGACCTGGAAGGGTTCTATCGCGAAGCCAAAAAACACTACGACGAAGACGAAGCCTTTGCCGAGCGCGCGCGCAGCTACGTGGTAAAACTGCAGGGCGGCGATCAATACTTCCTCGAGATGTGGCGCAAGCTGGTTGACATCACCATGTCTCAGAACCAGCTTACCTATAACCGCCTGAACGTCACCCTGACCCGTGACGACGTGATGGGTGAAAGCCTGTATAACCCAATGCTGCCCGGCATTGTGGCGGACCTGAAAGCGAAAAATCTGGCGGTTGAGAGCGAAGGCGCAACGGTTGTGTTCCTTGATGAGTATAAAAACAAGGAAGGTGAACCGATGGGCGTGATCATCCAGAAAAAGGATGGCGGCTACCTCTACACCACTACCGACATCGCCTGCGCAAAATACCGTTACGAAACGCTGCATGCCGACCGCGTGCTGTACTACATCGACTCCCGTCAGCACCAGCACCTGATGCAGGCGTGGACCATCGTGCGTAAAGCCGGTTACGTGCCGGATTGCGTTCCGCTGGAACACCACATGTTCGGCATGATGCTGGGTAAAGACGGCAAGCCGTTCAAAACCCGTGCGGGCGGTACCGTGAAGCTTTCTGACCTGCTGGATGAAGCGCTGGAACGCGCCCGCCGTCTGGTGGCCGAGAAGAACCCGGACATGCCTGCTGACGAACTGGAAAAACTGGCCAACGCCGTGGGTATCGGTGCGGTGAAATACGCGGATCTTTCCAAGAACCGTACCACCGACTATATCTTCGACTGGGATAACATGCTGGCGTTTGAAGGCAACACGGCGCCATACATGCAGTACGCTTACACCCGCGTGCTGTCGGTATTCCGTAAAGCTAATATCGACGAAAGCGTGCTGGCAAATGCTGCCGTGACCATCACGGAGGATCGTGAAGCGCAGCTGGCGGCACGTCTGCTGCAGTTCGAGGAGACGCTGACGGTGGTCGCGCGTGACGGCACGCCGCACGTGATGTGTGCTTACCTGTACGATCTGGCGGGTCTGTTCTCCGGCTTCTACGAGCACTGCCCTATTCTGTCTGCGGAAAACGAATCGGTCCGCAACAGCCGCCTGAAGCTGGCGCAGCTCACGGCGAAGACCCTGAAGCTGGGTCTGGATACCCTGGGTATCGAAACCGTAGAACGTATGTAATACAAAAAACCCGGCAAGCGCCGGGTTTTATTTTTTGCAGTCCTGCTCACGCAACCGTCAACGGTAGTTCACGATGACAGAATTACTCTGCACCTTCAGCGCCGGGATCAAACGTCCCCCGCCCGGCACTTCCCAGATGAAACGCAAAGGCTCAATGGCCGGTACGCCGTTGAACGCCTGCGTCGTACCATTTTCGCCGTCGATTTCCGTGCAGCGCGTCTGAGAACAAAGACGCACCCGCAGTCCGGCTGGCGTAGGGCCAATCAGCCGGTAGTTCCAGACCACAAGGCCCATCTGACCGGAAACGCCTTCAGAAGGCGAAAGCGGATTAGAGGACATGGCGACGCCCCGGTTGCTGAGGGTCACCCCCATGCTGCTTGCCTGCCAGGTTCCCTCCCCGCCAGCCTGTGCCACCAGCGGGAAGAGTAAAATCCAAAGCCATTTACGCATTATTTTCCTCCAATCGTCGCGGTCATGCGGATATGACGGTTGTCCGACAGCTCCAGATTCGAGAGTACGACCAGCTGATTCAGGCTGCGACGCAGGAAGCGCGACAGCAGCGGACGCAGCGCATGGTTCACCAGCAGCACCGGCGGCGCGCCCAGCATCTCCTGACGCGCCAGCGCCTCCTGGGTTTGCGCCAGCAGACGGTCCGCCAGGCCCGGCTCCAGCCCGCCCCCGCCCTGCAGGGCCTGAAGCAGCAGGCGTTCAAGCGGCGTATCGAGGCCAATAACCTGCACTTCTCCAGTTCCCGGGAACCACTGCTGGGTGATTGCACGCCCCAGCGCCACGCGCACCACCGCCGTCAGCTCGTGCGGATCGCTCTGGATTGGCGCATGCTCTGCCAGCGTTTCCAGAATAGTGCGCATATCGCGGATCGGTACCTTTTCTTCGAGCAGGTTTTGCAGCACCTTGTGCAGCGTGGTCAGCGTCACCACGCCCGGGACCAGATCTTCCGTCAGCTTCGGCATCTCCTGCGTGACGCGGTCCAGCAGCTGCTGCGCTTCCTGACGGCCAAACAGCTCTGCCGAGAATTGCCCAATCAGGTGATTAAGGTGGGTCGCCACCACGGTACTGGCTTCAACAACCGTATACCCCTGGATCTGCGCCTGCTCTTTCAGGGCACTTTCAATCCAGATAGCGGCCAGACCAAAGGCCGGGTCGATGGTTTGCTCGCCCGGCAGCGTGCCTGCGGCGGTGCCGGGGTTAATCGCCAGCCAGCGGCCCGGATAGGCATCACCGCTGCCAATTTCAACGCCTTTCATCAGAATGCGATAGCGCGCGGGCGGCAGGTCCATATTGTCGCGGATGTGAACAACCGGCGGCAGGAAGCCCATATCCTGCGCGAATTTTTTACGGATGCTGCGGATACGGCCAAGCAGCTCGCCGTCCTGCTGGAAATCGACCATCGGGATCAGGCGATACCCGACCTCCATTCCCAGGGAATCTTCCAGCTGAACGTCGTTCCATGTCGCTTCGACGGCCTGGGTATTCTCCGGCATTTTTACCGGAACAGGTTCTGCAGCCGGTTTGGTTTCACGGCCGCGCATCCACCAGGCTAGCCCCAGCAGACCTGCCGTAAACAGCAGGAAGACGAGGTTTGGCATCCCCGGCACCAGACCGAGCAACCCGAGAACCGCCGCGGCAAGCAGCATGACGCGCGGGTTACTGAACAACTGACCCACCATCTGCTCGCCAACGTCCTGATCGGTACTCACGCGGGTCACGATGACACCCGCCGCCGTGGAGATAACCAGCGCCGGGATCTGCGCGACCAGACCGTCACCAATGGTCAGCAGCGTATAGCTTTCCGCCGCGTGGCCCATGTCCATCCCGTGCTGCAGTACCCCCACCAGCAGGCCGCCGACCACGTTAATCACCATGATCAGAATGCCTGCGATGGCGTCACCACG